>CAXBAZ010000429.1:0-4257 GCA_963973395.1 uncultured Acidimicrobiaceae bacterium | reverse complement strand
GACCGGTCAGGCCGGCGGTGCGACGACGTAGCGCACGCGGTCACGCCACCTGGCGATCGAGCGCACCTCGGTCGCCAGCGCCGGATAGCCACCGACGAGCGCCTGTGTCGGCGACTCGATCCGTTTCGCCCCGATCCCGTACCTGACCGGCGCGACCTCGGGCTCGTACGTGCCGAACATCCGGTCCCAGACGATGAACGTGGCACCGAAGTTCTTGTCGATGTACTCAGGGTTCGAGCCGTGGTGCACCCGGTGGGCGGACGGCGTCACGAAGATCCGCTCCAGGACCGGGATCCTCCTCACCGACTCGGTGTGATACAGCTGCGCGTACGTCGCGGCCAGCACGTCGAGCGCGATCGCGGCGACCGGGTGGAACCCGAGCAGCGGTACCCAGAGCCCGAACCACGGCTTGTAGACGGCCTCCATCCAGGGGACGCGGACGGCGGTCGTGAACCCGATCGTCTCGGGCGAGTGGTGCACCATGTGCGACGCCCACAGCACACGAACACGATGTTCGGCGCGGTGGACCCAGTAGTAGACGAGGTCGCGGAGCACGAACACGGCCACCCAGACGACGGGGCTGCCGACGTCGAGCGTGAACAGCCGGAAGTGGTCGTAGACGAACAATGCCAACGACGTGGCCGCCAGCTTCCCGATCACACCCTTCGCCACCAGGAACGCCAGTCCGGACGTGATCGACGTGCGGTCGCTGCCCCGCTGGTGCCCGGACCCGCGTCGCATCCGCTCGGTCAGGATCGCCGTCCCGACCAGCACGACGAAAATCACCGCCGCGTTGGCGGTGTACCAGGCGACGACCTCGCGACACGTCTCGGTGAACATGCGTCCACCATGCGCTCACCGATCCGATCGCACCATCGGGTGAATCCCCTACGACCGCCTGGGGAGGAACGTGGGGGATTCAGCTGCCGAACAGGTCGGGCTGGCCCGGGCGCGGGGACGGCGGCGTCAGGCCGATGTGCCGGTAGGCGGCCGGCATCGCGACCCGGCCCCGCGGCGTGCGGGCGATCATGCCCTGCTGGATCAGGAACGGTTCGTAGACGTCCTCGACCGTGTCGGGTTGCTCCCCGACGCTGATCGCGACGGTCGAGAGCCCGACGGGGCCGCCGTTGAACTGCTCACACATCGCACGGAGGATGGCGCGGTCGACCTTGTCGAGACCGAGGTCGTCGACCCCGAACAGCGCCAATCCCTCGCGGGCGATGTCGGCGGTGATCGCCCCGTCGTGTCGGACTTCGGCGAAATCGCGCACCCGCCGCAGCAGCCGATTGGCGATCCGAGGTGTGCCGCGGGATCGACGGGCGATCTCCCATGCACCGTCGGTGTCGATGTCGACGGCGAGGATCCCGGCCGCACGCACCACGATCTGCTGGAGCTCGGCGTCCTCGTAGTAGTCGAGGCGGGCGACGAGCCCGAACCGGTCGCGCAGCGGCCCCGTGATCATGCCGGTGCGGGTCGTGGCGCCGACCAGCGTGAACGGCGGCATGCTGAGCCGGATGCTCGAGGCCGCCGGCCCCTTGCCGACGACGATGTCGAGCTGGAAGTCCTCCATCGCCGGATAGAGGATCTCCTCGACCGCCCGGGACAAGCGATGGATCTCGTCGACGAACAGGACGTCGCCCTCTTCGAGCTTCGTGAGGATCGCGGCCAGGTCGCCCGCCCGTTCGAGCGCCGGGCCCGACGTGATGTGCAGGTGCGACTGCATCTCGGTCGCCACGATGCCCGCCAGCGTGGTCTTGCCGAGACCCGGAGGCCCGGCGAACAGCAGGTGGTCGACCGACTGGCCGCGCCTGCGGGCCGCCTCCAAGACGATCGACAGATGCTCTTTCAGCTCGCGCTGACCGACGAATTCGTCGAGCGCCCGCGGTCGCAGGCCCGCCTCGACCGTCTCCTCGACGTCGGAGGCGATGCCCGGGTCGCTGAACTCGTCACGCACGGCGGGCACCCAGCGCCTTGAGGGCATCGCGCAGCAACGTGGCCGCGTCGCCGGTCGGGGTGAGCTCGCGCAGCGTGTCGCGGATCTCGTTGTCGCCGTAGCCGAGGCCGCTGAGCGCTTCGCGCACGTCGGACATCACCGAGCCGCCCGTGTCACCGCCGCCGCCGTCGAGCACCGGGACGTTCAGGCGTGACTTCAGCTCGACGAGCAGCCGCTCGGCCGTCTTCTTGCCGACCCCCGGTACGAGCGTGAGCGAGGCGACGTCCTGATTGGCGACGATGTCGACGAGCGCGACCGGGGGGTGGGTGGCGATGATCGACATCCCGAGCGCCGGGCCGACGCCATGGGTGCCGATCAGGGTCTGGAAGGTCGCCCGCTCGTCGCGGGTCAGGAAGCCGAACAGCTGCTGGTCGGCTTCGCGGATGTGATGGTGGACGTAGAGGAACGCCGAGGACGACGGCTCGAGCTCGGCGAGGGCTCGCTGCGACACGTGCACGACGTACCCGACACCCCCGACCTCGATCAGCACCGAACCGTCGAGATCACGTTCGAGGATCTCGCCCCGGAGCGAACCGATCATCGGCGACCCCCGGCCGTGGCCGCGGCGACGTGCCTCGCCATCGGGGCGAACGCGAGATGACACAGGGCGAGCGCGGCCGCATCGGCCGCGTCGGCGGGTTTGGGGAGCTGTGACAGCTTGAGGCGCGCCTGCACCATCTTCTGCATCTGCTGCTTGGTGGCGCCGCCGAATCCGGCGACCGTGTTCTTGACCTCGTTCGGTGTGTACTGCACCACGACACAACCGGCCGTGGCGGCTTCGCACAGCGCCAGCCCGCTCGCCTGTCCGACGCTCATCGCCGTGCGGACGTTGGTCTGGAAGAAGACCCGCTCGACCGACACCACATCGGGTTCGAACTCGCGGATCAGGCCGACGAGCTCGTCGCGCAGCATGGCCAACCGGTACGGCAGTTCGTCGGTGGCCGGTGTGCGGATCACGCCCATCGTGACCGCGCTCGCCACCCCCGGGCCCCGCCCGTCGACGACCGCGTAGCCGCACCTGGTCAGGCCGGGGTCGATCCCCAGGACGCGCATCAGTACCGCTCTCTCATCAGTACCGCTCTCTCATCGGCACTGCGCTTTGATCGGCACGACTCCGGACGAACACAGGTTCGACCCTACTCGACCGGATCGCCACCGAGCCGGAACCTCACGAACGCCATCGGACGAGATCGCGGTCGATCTCCGGGATCGTCCGTCGGCCGGTCAACGCCATCGTGCGTTCGACACCCTCGCGCAACAGGTGCAGGACCTGGTCGACGCCGCGCTCCCCCGCTGCTCCCAGGCCGTACAGGTACGGGCGGCCGATCGAGCAGGCGTCGGCACCGAGCGCCAGCGCCTTGACGATGTCGCTCCCCCGCCGGATCCCACCGTCACAGATGATCGCCGCCGCCCCCTGGAGTTCCTGGGCGACCGGTTCGACGAGCTCGATCGGCGCCGGTGCGCCATCGAGCTGGCGCCCACCGTGGTTCGACAACCCGATCCCCTGCACGCCGACGTCGACGGCCCGACGGGCGTCCTCGACCGTCTGGATGCCCTTGAGCACGAGCGGGCGGTCCCAGATCGACTGCAGCCACTCGACGTCCGCCCAACTCAACTTCTGGTCGAAGTTCTTCATGACGTGCTCGGCCATCGGCATGCCGGCGTCGGCGCCGTGATCCGCATGGTGGACGACGTTTGCGAAGACCATCGGTTCGTGGGTCAGGAAGTCGAGCGTCCACGCCGGGTGCAGGATTCCGTCGAGGATCGTGCCCGGACCGAGCTGTGGCGGGAACGTGTATCCGTTGCGGACGTCGCGCTCGCGCCGTCCGAGCACGGCCGTGTCGACCGTGAGCCACAACGCCTCGTAGTCGGCGGCCCGCGCCCGTTCGACGAGTTCGCGTACGAGACCACGGTCCTTCCACGTGTAGACCTGGAACCACTTCGGGCCGGTGGAGACCGCCGCCACCTCCTCGATCGTGCGGGTACTCATCGTCGACAGCGAGTACGGCAGACCGGCGCGGGCCGCGGCGCGGGCCACCGACAGCTCACCCTGGGAGTGGGCGATCCGGGTGTAGCCGGTCGGCGCGAGGATCAGCGGCAGCGGGATGTGTTTGCCGAGCAGTGTGGTGCTCGTGTCGACCTGGCTCACGTCACGCAGCACGTTGGGGCGGAACTCGAGCCTCGAGAACGCCGCCGCGTTGTTCGCCATGGTCCGCTCGTCCTCGGCCCCACCGTCGATGTAGTCGAACACACCTCGCGGCAGC
>CAXBAZ010000428.1:0-4259 GCA_963973395.1 uncultured Acidimicrobiaceae bacterium | reverse complement strand
GACGGCCACCAGGGATCGCGTCACGCGAACCCCACCACTCCGCGGGGCTCATACGCTCGAAGCGCAGGACGTCGTCACGGCGACAACCAACAGTGCGACTGCGATACTGGTCGCCCTGTAGGTCTTCAATCGATGGTCCAGACGCAACGGGAGCCCATAGACCCTCATCGGTCAGTCAGCGCCAGCCCTGAACTACATCGCGCTTGAGGATCCGCTCACGACATTCGGTCATTTCAATCCTCGGCCAACGACCGACAACTCATAATGGGCTGATGTTGCTTCGATCGCGCCTCAGCCGACACGGTCGCCCGCAACGGGTGCCGCCCACAGTTGGATGGACGGGCGCTGCCACTCGGTGAACTTCGATTCGAAGCCGGCAATCGTGAAGTCGCTGTTGATCACCGACAGGTATGCGGGCCGGCTGTTGCCTCCGACTCGAAGACGAGTCATCGCCACATACGCCAGCCGTTGTGAGCGGTTCCCAGTGCCGATCCCCATCACCAGCGCGGGCGCTTCCCAGCCCTTGAAGCTATGCACGGTGCACCCCTTCACACCCGGTGCGTCCGGCCAGAACCGCTTCTTGCGGCGGGCCTGGTCCGAACTGCTCTCGGCGAAGATGTGGTGTACCGCGAACCCAGCGCCCTCGATGACGCGCACAGCGTCGAGGCCGTCACGATGGTGCTCGCACAGGAACACGATGTCGTTCGGGTTCAGGCTGGTGTCGCTGGTCAGCAAGCGGACGACCTCGTGACCGATCGCCTTCCCGAGATCAGCAACGGTCGGGACGTTCTCCCAGCGACGACTCGTGGCCACGAACGCACCGGAGATGTCGAGATGATCATCCGGAACATCCGCAATCAGGCTGTCCTTGCCGAGATACCGCTGGGCGAAGTGATTGGCGAGCGGGATGAGATCGCTCGGCATGCGGTACGAACCCTTGAGCTCGGTCCATGGCCCGGAGAAGCCGGCGCCTCGCATCTGTTCCTCGTCGGTCCACGCCTGCTTGTCGTAGACGTCCTGCGTCGGATCGGCGACCAGCAACATCTCGCCCTCCTCCCGAACGACCCGGTGGCGGAGCATGTTCCACCAGTCGAGCGTGAAGTCTTGACCTTCGTCGATGAGCACGGCGTCGAACTGACGACGAAACCCGGCCTCCAACGCTTGCTCAGCACGGACGACGATCGCGTCGAACCACTTCATGTCGGGCGGAGCGATAGTTGTGAAGCCAGCCTGTTCGGCATCGTCCACGAGTCGTTGGCAGAAGCCATGGAAGTTCGTACAAGTCACCGATGTCGGGTTGGCCCGGTACTCCTTGCATCGAGCATTCACGAGCGTCCGGAGATAGTTCGACAGCGTGGTGTTGAAGGTCAGGATCAGAACTTGCTTGCCGTCAGCTGCGAGGCGGGCGGCACGGGCGGCCAACCCGAACGACTTGCCGCAACCGGCCGGCCCGCGGGCACGTCGCCGACGCGCACCCGATGGATTGTTCGCCAGGTTGCGAGCATCGCCGCTCAGCTTGATCGGTACGCGGAACTCGCGCACTGAGTCGGCCTCGGCCAGGTGTCGACGCAGTCGTTCGATCGACGCAGGAGTCGGAGGCTGCGTGTTGCCGTCGCGCACGATGCCCTCGATGGAAGTCTCCATCTCGTCGCCACCGAACACCCGGACGTACATCTCGTTCTTGGTGACACGGTGGCGGGCGAGCAGCTTGTTCGCGTCGACCGTCGAGAACTCGGGGAGGATGACCACCGACCGAACGACGGAAGTCGGGCCGTCACCGTGTTCCGGGAGTGCGAAGAACTGGTCGTAGATCGTCGAGCGGTAGCGATGGGCCTGATAGCGAGGCTGCTCGGCCGTCTTGTGCCAGACGCCGGCACGCGAGAACTCCATCGAGCCGTCGTCGGCTTGCCGATAGCGGCCCCTCGACCAGTGCTTGACCTCGATCGCGCACACGCCGTACTCGTCATGGATGGCCACGAAGTCGGGAACGTCAAGCGCGAGCCGCGGCTGAATGTGAATGGTCCAACCGTCATCCAGCCGTGAGAGCGCGTCGGCAACGCGACGCTCACCATCGTTCAACGGTGTCGCCAACTGCTCGCACTCCGACAACGTCGGCCGCATCACTGCCACAGGCTGACCCCCACGAAGTCAGTATCGTCGGCTCGCCCAATCGACCTGAGCGAAATCTTCGACAGCGACCAGGCGCCAGTCCGCAGAGTCCGCGTTCGGACGCGGGCCATGTCCAGCGGGTCTTAGTCGCAGGCGATGCCGTCTCCGTCTCGGTCGAGATCGTAAATGTCCCGCCCGATGACGTTGATCGGGCCGTTCGCGTACGACGGCCCGTTCCCGCTTCCACCGGCGCAGTCCACATCACTGTCGATCGGGACGCATCCGGAGTAGTTCGGATCACAGCCCGACGGTATGAACGGTTGGATCGCCACCGTTGTCGGAGGAGGGGGTGGCGGGGGAGGAGGGATCGTTGTCGTGGGTGTAGGCGGTGGGGGCACTGTCGTCGTGACTACGACGACAATGGCCGGCCGGGTGGTGGGAGGCGTCGTCGCAGGTGGCGCCGTTGTCGTCGTCGTCGGTGCGACGGTCGTGGTGGTCGGTGGTGCGGTGGCCGCTGAGGCGGTCGTGTCCGGGGTCGTCGTCGTGCTCGTCGCCGAGACAGCCGCGGGCGTCGTCGTTGATTTCGGAGCCGGCTCGCTCCCAGTGGTCGGAGGAACCGCGAGGAGCGCGGCCGCAGCCGCATCGGCCGGGTCGAGGGTGTTGTCGTCGGGCATCACAGCGGCGCTGACGATGGAGACTGCCACCAGACCAGCAACTCCCCAACCCCACATCGGGAGACGGCGGTACGTGTGTTTCCACCACCGTGTCGAGGGAGGGACCGGTGTCAGCGGCACCTCGGGTGTTGCGCCGATCTGGGGAGGATCCCAGTTACTCATTGCCGTCTCCGAGCTGGTGGAGCCCGCCCCCACCGCCGTTGTAGTAGATCACGATGCGGCACGGACCGCCAGAATCAACGATCGGTCTCCTATGGCACTCACGGAAACCTTCTCGCCGATGCTTGTGTATCGGCCCGATTTAGGCTGACATGAGCGCACCAATCGACGTAGGTCGAGACCAGAGGGCGGAGACATGAAGCTGATGCCATTGCGCTTTGCAGGGACCTGCATCTCGTGCGGGGTACGGATCGAGGCGCGAACGCAGGCGTGGTACGACCCGAACGCGAAGACCGTGACGTGCACCACCTGCAAGCCGACCGGGACACAACTCAACGTCGACGTGGCACCGCCTCCTCCTGCAAGTTCCCCGCCCACGCCGACGCGGTCATCCCGAACCGACCTCGAGAAGGGGAGCGAGCTCGAGCAGAAGATCGCCGCTGTCTTCTCGGCCAACGGGTACCGGGTCGAGACCAACGTCACTCGCCACGGGCGTAGTGGGCGGTCGCACGAGATCGACGTCATCGCCACCAAGACCGACGAACTCCTCACGCTCTCCGTCGCGATCGAGTGCAAGGCGTGGAACAACCCGATCGACACCGACGTCGTCGCCAAGTTCAACGACGCCCACCTCGATCTCGGCATCGGGCACGGCCTGATCGTCGCCCTCGCGGGCGCCCGGCCCCGTGCCATGGAGATGGCCAAGGAACGCGGCATGACCGTCTGGGGTCCTGACGAGATGCAGCCGCACCTCGGCAAGGCCCAACTGGTCGGGCTGCAGAACCGTCCGATGATCGAAGAGGTCGGCTTCCCCCGCCTGCTCGCCAGCGACGCCGCCCGAGCACTCGTCGAGAAGGAGACGAGTGGACGGCTCGGCTTCGGCAAGGAAGAGGTCACGTGGTCGGGCGACGCCTGGCTGCCTGTGTCGGTCGTGCAGATGACGCTCATTCAGATGGGATCGCTCCGCCGCAAGACGGCCGCCTCCCAGATGTGGGGTGTGTACGACCTCGTCGGTGGCACGTTCGTGACCGGGCTCGACACCGAACCCGAACGAACCTCGGTCCAGCTCGACGCTGGACAGATTCAGCCGGCGCTCAGGGTGACCGATCCGGCCAAGTCGCTCGACAGGATCGTGGCGACCTACCGCAAGGTCACCTCCGACGACGCGAAAACCAAGTACCGCACCCAGATGCGCGACCTCGGCGTGCCCGACCTCCAGGTGCCGAACCTCGGCACCTCGTCGCCGTTCCTCTACCCGGTGCACCTCGCCATGGTCCGGAAGGGCAGCACCGAACGAGTCGTCGCCATCGACGCGTT
>CAXBAZ010000427.1:0-4261 GCA_963973395.1 uncultured Acidimicrobiaceae bacterium | reverse complement strand
CGCGAGCATCAACGTCTTCCCCGGCGATCGGTTGGAGGACGCATGGGGGCAGCTCGACGGCGTGGCTGCGCTCGCCGCCCGCTGATCGCGACCCGATCGGGCGCGGCCGTCACCGCCCGTCCCGTCACAGCCCATCCCTAGGATGGGTCGAAGATGTCGGACCAGCAAGATCTCTTCGCGGACAACACGTTCGCCGACGATGCGCCGCACCCTGCGGAGATGGCGGGCATGCTCGACACGTCCCACGATCGCAGCATCACCGGTGACATCGACGTCGATGCGGTCGGCGAACTCGGGCCCAACCCGTTCACCGAGGGGTTGAACCCCGACCAGCTCGACGCCGTCGTGCACGCCGACGGCCCGCTGCTCGTCGTCGCCGGGGCCGGGTCGGGCAAGACGCGGGTGCTCACCCACCGCATCGCCTACCTCATCGACCAGGGCATACGGCCCACGAGCATCCTGGCGATCACGTTCACGAACAAGGCCGCCGCGGAGATGCGCGACCGTGTCGGGGCGCTCGTCGGCCCCGTGGTCCGCTCGATGTGGGTGTCGACCTTCCACTCGGCGTGCGTGCGCATCCTCCGGCGCGACGGCGAGGCGATCGGCTACCCCCGCACGTTCTCCATCTACGACCAGGCCGACGCCGTTCGTTTGACCGGCTACGTGATCCGCGACCTGGGTCTCGACAGCAAGCGGTTCCCGCCGCGCGGCGTCCACGCCCAGATCTCGCTGTGGAAGAACGAGCTCGTCGACCCCGACCGCGCCGCCGAGCAGGCCACCGACATCTTCGCCCGCAAGCACGCCGACGTGTACGCCGAGTACCAGGCCCGACTGCTCAAGGCCGGTGCGATGGACTTCGACGACCTGCTGCTCAACGTCGTCCGGTTGTTCCGCGAACACCCCGACGTGCTCGATCACTACCGCCAACGGTTCGAGCACATCCTCGTCGACGAGTACCAGGACACGAACCAGGCCCAGAACGAGATCGTGCTGATGCTCGCCGGCGGCCATCAGAACGTGTGCGTGGTGGGAGACACCGACCAGTCGGTGTACCGCTTCCGCGGGGCCGACTTCCGGAACATCCTGCAGTTCGAGGACGCGTTCGACGGCGTGACGACGATCGTGCTCGATCAGAACTACCGGTCGACGCAGACGATCCTCGACGCCGCGAACGCCGTGATCGAGCACAACCAGGAGCGCAAGCCCAAGTCACTCTGGACCGATTCCGGCGGCGGCGAGCGGATCGTCCGCTATCACGCCGAGGACGAGGGTGACGAGTCGATGTGGGTGGCCGGTACCGCCCAGCAGCTCCACCAGGACGACGCCGTGAACTGGCGCGAGATGGCGGTGCTGTACCGCACCAACGCACAGGCACGGGTCATCGAAGAAGCGTTCATGCGGTCGGGTGTGCCGTACAAGGTGGTCGGTGGCACCCGCTTCTACGACCGGCGTGAGATCAAGGACGCGATGGCGTACCTGCGCGCCGTGATCAACCCGCTCGACGAGGTCAGCGTCAAGCGGATCATCAACGTTCCGAAACGTGGCATCGGCGACACGAGCATCGCCCGGCTCGACGCGTACGCACGCGAGATGGCGGTGCCGTTCCTCGAGGCGCTCCGGCACGCGGACGAGGCGGGGGTGAGTGGCCCGGCCCAGCGCGGTGTGGGAGCGTTCGTCGAGTTGCTCGACCGGCTCAACGCCATGGTCGGTGGCGAAGGCGTCGGCCCGGGCGATCTGCTGCAGGCCGCGATCGACGACTCCGGCTACCTCGGAGAACTCGAGGCCGAAGACACGGTCGAGGCCCACGGTCGGATCGAGAACCTGGGTGAGCTCGTCGGGTCCGCCCGCGAGTTCACGGTGCTCGACGAGTTCCTCGAACAGGTCGCGTTGGTCGCCGACACCGACGACCTCGACGACGACGACCAGGTGGTGCTGATGACGCTGCACTCGGCGAAGGGCCTCGAGTTCCCGGTCGTGTTCATCATCGGCGTGGAAGAGGGCATCTTCCCGCACAACCGGGCGCTGACCGAACCGATCGAGATGGAGGAGGAGCGACGTCTCGCCTACGTCGGGATCACCCGGGCGATGCGTCGACTCTTCGTCACCCACGCCTGGAGTCGGATGCTGTACGGCAGCACCCAGTACAACCCGCCGTCCCGATTCCTCGACGAGAACCCCGAGGCGCTGATCGAGTCGAAAGGGAACACGAGCGGCCGTACGTCGTACGGACGTCAGAGCTATCGCAACCGCAGTGACGACCCGCCCCCGTTCCGCCGCCGCGAACGGGGCGGTGGTGGGTCCGAGGCCGACGCGAACGACGCCCACCGCGACCGCGTCGTCGAGGCCGCGTTGCGGGCCGGCACCGCGCCCCAGCCGACCAACTCACAGGACATCGGTCTGAAGGTCGGTGACG
Organism: uncultured Acidimicrobiaceae bacterium; assembly: GCA_963973395.1. Classification (GTDB taxonomy): domain Bacteria; phylum Actinomycetota; class Acidimicrobiia; order Acidimicrobiales; family Ilumatobacteraceae; genus Ilumatobacter. The sequence goes on along the minus strand of CAXBAZ010000427.1, from coordinate 1,848 downwards.
ACGTGGCCCACCCGGCGTTCGGCGAGGGCGTCATCATCGACATCTCCGGCGTCGGCGAGAAGGCCGAAGCGGTGATCAACTTCTCCGGCGTCGGACAGAAGCACCTGGCACTGGCCTGGGCACCCCTGAAGAAGCTCTGACCCCGCGCCGACTGGTGTCGTCGACCGCCGAGACGCGTGCGGCGCGTCAGCCCCTGAGGAACGACTGCAGCACGGCTGCGCCCTGCGCCGGGTCCTGCATCATCCACCAGTGGCCGAGCCCCTCCAGTTCGGCGACCGACGCGTCCCACTTCTGGGCCACGCGCCGCGCCATGTCCGGGCCGCCCGTGAACGCGTCGTCGTGGGGGATCACGACGAGCGTGTCGGGTCGTTCGTCCAACTCGGCGAACTGTTCCCCCCAGACCTGCATCTTCGGTTGGACCGCCGAACGGTACAGCGTCAGGATGCAAGCTCCCATCGCCTCGTCGTTCGCCTCGGCGCACGCCCGCGCGGCCCCCTCGGTCATTCCGGCGTCGATCATCAGCGGCACCCGCTGCTCGACCGGCATGGCGGTGACCGCTGCGACGAACGCCTCGCCGTCGCCTTCCGTCTGCCAGATCCGGGCCATGTCGTGCCACTCGTACATGCGATCCGCAGTGCCGGCGATATCGGTGACGAGCTTGCGCACGAGGTCGGGGCGCGCGGTGGCGGCGCGCAGCGCGTGACCGCCGCCCCAGTCATGGCCGACGAGGTCGACCGCCACGTCGAGCCGTTCGAGTTCGCCCACGAGCCAGTCGCGATAGCCGTCGGACGTCGCGACGAACCCGTCCGGGACCGGCGCACCGAACCCGGGCGGTGAGAGCGTGACGACGCCGTCGCGTCCGAAGTGGTCGAGCAGCGGGTCCCAGACCGCCGCCGTCTCCGGTACCCCGTGGACGAACACGACGGTCATGACACCAACTCCATGAGCTGCGCCCGGTCGGGTCCCGGCGGCGGATCGGTCGACACGCGGTCGGCGCACGCGAGCACCCGGTCGAGTAAGCCGGGCCTGGACATGACCTCGTCGGCGGTGGAGATGCAGCTGAAGATCTCGGTGAAGCCGCGGGTGATGTCGGGGTCGAGCATGACCGCAGCCTGCATCACGTCGGCGATCTTCTCGGCATCGGAGGGTTGCGGTGTGCCTCCCTCGCGGAAGATACGCATCTCTCTCACCCGACGCTGGTCGATCCTCACCGTGGCGTCGTGCCAGGGTGTGATCTCCGCTGCCGAACGTCCGTGGAAGGCCAGTGCGAGCGCGTGGGGGTCGCCGAGGAACTCGGCGACACAGGCACGCAGCACCTCGACGTGCATGAGCCCCAGCGTGATGCCGCGACCGAGCGACGGGTTGGTGCACGAGCTGGCGTCGCCGACGGAGAGGATTCCCGTCGCGACGGGCTGACCGTCGACCACGAACTCGCGATGGCGGTCGACGATGCCGGCCATCGAGCGCAACTCGGTGATCGGCTCGCCGTCCAACCAGTGGAGGTGTGCCGGGCACGCCCGCACGACCCGCTCGTAGACGTCGGGGTCGCGGAACGCCCGGAGCGGCTTGTCGTCGGACAGGCAGTAGAGCGTGACCGACCAGGTGTCGTTGTCGGCCGGCAGCGTGAGGATCGAGAAGCTCCCGTACGGTGCGAGCAGTCCGCCCAGGATCGGCGGCATCGAGCCCGCCGACCGGAAGTACCTGCCGAAGTAGGCGAATCCGCTGTCCTCGGCGTGCTCGACCGGGTCGGCGGCACCGATCTCCGACAACCAGCCGAGGGTCGGCGCGCGGCGACCCGTGGCGTCGACCACGATGTCGCCACGGACTTCCTCACCGGACTGGAGTCGC
>CAXBAZ010000426.1:0-4269 GCA_963973395.1 uncultured Acidimicrobiaceae bacterium | reverse complement strand
GGAGGTGGCGACGGTGTCGTTTTCGTTGATGACCGGCACGGCCTTGAGGGCCAGCAGCGTCGCGATGGTGGCGCGGGCATTGAGATAGCGCCGGCGCTCTTCGGTGTCGCCGAGGGTCAAGAGCAGCTCGACATCGGCTTCTATTCGTCAAGGTGGGAACGCGCGACAAAGGCAGAGCGCGAGTTCTTGCGCGCCATGGCGCCCGACAACGGAGAACCATCCCGCATCGGCGACATCACCGAGCGCCTCAACAAAGCGAGGACCCAGTCGCTGGGACCGGCACGGGCAAGCCTGATCGGCAAGGGCATCGTCTACGCGCCCGAACACGGGATGATCGCCTACACCGTGCCCGGGATGGCCGACTACGTGCGGCGCCGCGACGAAGACGAGGCCGACTAGTCGTCGTTCTAGTCGGCCTTCGATGCACGGACAACTACCGCTGCCCGTGCAGTCGCCGCAACGGATCGTCAACCAGTCCGGACGTCGTCGATATGCGCCCCTCGAGGGGCGGTGTGCGGTCGCTGCCCGATGTATGTGGCATTAGACCCATACGACATCACCGCTCACCGCTCGTGTACACGCCCGACATCGAATTTCTACCGGGTGGCCACGGTGCCTGTGGCTGGGCGCACGGTCGGTGGGTGAAAGGATCGTGTCGACGTAGGGCTCTTGTGAGATGTGATGGTGGTCAGCAGCGACGATTGTTCCGACGCCACGGAACGCTTCCATGCGTTGATGGAGACGGTGGAGTATCGCGTGCGTCGGGCCCTGGTTGCCCGCTACGGCATCGACGTCGGTGACGACGCAGCGGCTGAGGCGTTCGCGTGGGCGTGGGAGCACCTCGAAGAGCTCGAGCCGATGTCGAACCCTGCGGGTTATCTGTTTCGGGTCGGTCAGTCGAGCGCGCGGCGGCTGATGCGGTTGCGACGGCAGCGACGCCCGCTGTACGAACCACCGGCCGAATCGGAGCTCCGTGTTCGCATGGACACCGAGTTGTTGTCGTCGTTGCGGCGGCTCTCGGCCGATCAACGCGCCGCAGTGCTGCTCGTCCACGGTTACGGGTTCTCGTACCGCGACGTAGCCGACACGCTCGGCGTGTCGGAGGCCGCAGTCACGAACCATGTTCATCGGGGCCTGAAGCGGCTCCGCCGACTCCTGGGAGATGACGATGCCAACGATTGAGGACCGTCTGAGATCAGCCTCGATGTTGATCGACGACTCCCTGCTCGAACGCGACCGCACGCGACCGCACGCGGCCGCTCCAGGCGGGCGGCCGCTGCTCCCCGACGCGACGACGCGTCCGGAGCGTCGATGGTTGGTTCCGGTCACGGCGGCGGCCGCCGTGCTCGTCGTGGTCGCAGGCCTGGTTGTGGTGACCCAGTTGCGAGACGAGACGCCCGCGCCGCTCGCCGAGCCACCCGCGGTCGACGCGAGCGCTGGGGCGGTGGGGTTGTACCCGGCCGGCGACGTCGACGCGATCGTGGCGGCCGGCTTCGGTTCCCCCCAAGCGGCGGTGGATGCCTACCTCGCGGATCGAACACGACCCGACGTCGTACCCGACGCTTACACGGTGACCTACTCGGTATCCGATCTCGAACCGCCACGGATCCGCGACGACGCCGCAATCGTCGGGTTCTCACTCGCGACCGAGAACGACACGGGCGACGGGCTGCTCCTCGTTCGACAGGTCGCAGCGGGCGCACAACCGGAACGCTGGGTCGTGACCGGCGGCGGCATCGGGACGTTCACAATCGATCAGCTCGACTTCCGCGACGGGCAACTCACCGGATCATTCACCAACGACGCCGGCGGCCAGACACAGATCGACGTCTACCACGCCGCCAGTGGTGAACGACTCGCACAGTCCTCCGACAACCCATTCACGATCGACGATCTCACGGCGTCGGCCGTGACCGTCCGGTTCTGGAACACAGTCGCGGACGGTGGCTACCCGATCGCCGTATTCGCCGAAGCGATCGTCCACACCGGCGAGACCGTCACCGACATCGGCGAGAGCGCGCTCCACGACCAGTACTACGACGCCATCCAACAACAGGTCGAAGGCCCAGACGAACCGTTCGACACCGGACCGATCGCAGCGTTCCTCCCCGAGGTTGCCGGCGACATGGTCACGATCGTCGACGAACCAGGGTTCAAGATCGACGCCCAAGTGCAACCCGTCGAACGCACCGGACAAGACGAGTACTGCCTCGCGATCAGCTGGGCCGGCCAAGAGCTCCCATTCGAAGCGCAAGCGTCCTGCTTCAGCGCCGAAACGATCGCCGCGCAGTCCGACCACTTCGGGAACGGAGCCGGACTCGGCGGACCCGTCGCCGTACTCGACTCACTCGACGGCACCCAGGTCCTCGTGGTCGGCGCCGTCCCCGACGCCGTCACCGACATCCGGACCGAGACCGGCAAGAACATCACCCCCACCAACAACATCTGGTGGGACGTGATCGACTCCGGCTCACTCGTCACCTACAAGATCATCGCCAGCGACGGGCGCACCACCGAACTCACCGCAGGGTGAACCGGTCGCAGCCCACCCGCGCAACCCTGGCGTCGACCAGGCGATGCCCGAACGCGGTTCGTCCAAGCGATCTCTGAGGGAGTTCCAACCAGGGCCGTTCGTCGCACACCGTTGGCAGGAACGCGTGCAGTCCGCGTGCAACATCGGGTCGTTCTCAGCTGAAAAGCTGAAAATGTCGCGGTTGCATTTACGTAGCTTTAGCTGGGGTGTTGGAGCGGATGACGGGAATCGAACCCGCATTACCAGCTTGGGAAGCTAAACGGCGGATAATCCCGAAGTGCTTGCACACGCAGAGTTTTCCCTGGTAGACGGCGAGAAACCGAGGACGGCAGGTCAGTGCGTTGATGCGTTCTGATACGGTCTGTTGTGTTCTGTTCTAGGCACGTTGTAGGCACGACGACGCTACGACGCTACGTTCAACCTGACTCCCCGGCGATCTTTGTCAGTCTGCAGCGTGAGCATGCTCTGGTGGGAGGCCGGTCGGTCGCCTCGGTCCGAGTGACAAGCGCCTGTACGTGTGAGCGCTCGTCGCGGCTCACAGCATCGCGCCGAGGTCGGAGGTGACGGTGGGGTAGTTGGCGGTCATCGATTTGAGTTGCCGGGTGGTGAGGCCGAGTTTGATGGCGAGCGCGCAGAAGTTGATGAGTTCGCCGTATTCGGGGCCGAGCATGTGCGCGCCGACGATCGTGTCGCTGGTGGTGTCGACGAGGATCTTCACTGCTGCGGTCGTTTCCCCGACCCGATAGTTGGAGTACCAGCCGCTGGTGTCGCTGTATCGGACGTCGACGTCGATGCGGGTGTCGACGGCGTCGGCTTCGAGCATGCCGACCCGGGTGAGTTCGGGGATCGTGAACACCGCTGTCGGGACCCCGGCGTACTCGGGGGTCACGGTGGATGCCTTCAGCATGTTCGACGCCGCGACCTTGCCTTCGAACACCGCGACCGGCGTGAGAGGCATGCCGGCGGTGTCGGCGGAGTCGCCGGCGGCGTACACCGCGGCGTTGGTGACGCTCTGCAGATGCCCGGCAACCTTCACCCCACGCGCTCCGTATTCGACGTTCGCCGCCTCCAGCCCGAGCCGGGAGAGCTCCGAGATCCGCCCGGCGCCATGCACGACCAGATCGGCGGCCAGCGTGGTCTGCTCCCCGTCGCGTTCGACGGTCACGACGTATCCGGAGCCGTCCGTGTCGACCGACACGACCGAGGTCTCGGTGCTGATCTCGATGCCGACGTCGGTGCTGCGGTCGACGAGCAGGTCGACGAGGTCGGGATCGAAGCCCTTGAGCGGTCGCGGGCCGTGATCGATGATCGTCGGTCGGCTCCCGGCGCGCGCGGCGATGTGGGCGAACTCGAAGGAGATGAACCCGCCCCCGACGAACACGATCCGTTCGGGCAGTTCGGCGAGGTCGAGGAATGCGGTGCTGTCGATGAGATGCTCGGCGCCGGGGAAGTCGAGCGGTCGCGGTCGGGCTCCGGTGGCGATCAGGAAGTGCTCGGCGGTGTATCCCTCTCCGTCGATGTCGAGCGCGTTGGGTCCGGTGAAGGTGGCCGAGCCGTGGAGCGTGTCGACACCGTTGCTGTCTAGGCCCTTCTCCATGTTCGCCGGGACGGGTTCGGTGAAGCCGAGCTTGTGCTTCATGAGATCGGCCCAGTTGATGTGCAGGCCGTCGGCGTCGATGCCCTTGCCGGCCATGAGCCGGGCGCTGTCGATGATCTCGGCACCGCGTCGCAGGATC
>CAXBAZ010000425.1:0-4271 GCA_963973395.1 uncultured Acidimicrobiaceae bacterium | reverse complement strand
GGCGCCTGCTCGGCGATGTCGATGCAGTCGTAGATCGTCTCGTCGTCGACCGGCCGCTCGAGGTCGAGCCGAAGCCGGACGGCCCGCGTCGTGGTCAGTGCGAGATCAACGGAGGCGACGTCGATGTCCATGGCCGGACGCTACGAGGGATCGAGCCGAGACCACGCACCGGCGGCCGTCGTTGTCGCTCGCGTCCATGGCCCCACTGGGACGTCGGCGAGGAGGCATCACTACCGTTGGTGCATGCAGCCGACGTATCCGCCCGAGGCCGACTCGTTCCGCACGAAGATCGCCGCGTTCCTCGACGCCAACCTCCCGGAGGGCTGGGCGGGCATCGGTGCCCTGGCCGAGCGCGACCGGGCCGACTTCCAGCGAAACTGGCGGTCGAAGCTGCGCGAACACCAGCTGCTCGCGCCGAACTGGCCGACCGAGTACGGCGGCGGCGGCTTGACGCACATCGAGCAGGTGATCCTGAACGAGGAGTTCGCGAAGCGGGGCGTGCCGACCTCGGGCGCCAACGACAGCTTCTCGATCGGCATGGTCGGCAACACGATCCTGGTGTGGGGCACCGAGGAGCAGAAGGCCCACTACATCCCACGGATCCTCGATGGCGTCGACGTGTGGTGCCAGGGCTACAGCGAACCCGACGCCGGGTCCGATCTCGCGAATGTCGGGTGCCGCGCCGAACTCGACGGTGACGAGTGGGTGATCAACGGCCAGAAGATCTGGACGTCGCAGGGCCACACGGCGAACATGATCTTCTGCCTCGCCCGCACGGCTCCGGACCACCCGAAGCACGCGGGCATCTCGTTCCTGCTCGTGCCGATGGAGCAGCCGGGCGTCGAGCTCCGCCCGATCACCAACATGGTCGGTCACGACCACTTCAACGAGGTGTTCTTCAGCGACGCCCGGTGCCCGAAGGAGAACGTGCTCGGTGAGGTGAACAACGGCTGGGCGGTGGGCAACACGCTGCTCGGGTTCGAGCGCGGGGTCGGTGCGACGGTGACGTCGCTGAGCTTCGGCGCCGAGTTCCAACAGTTCGTCGAACTCGTGCGCGAGTACGGACGCGCCGACGACCCGATCGTCCGCCAGGACGTCGCTCGCTACTACACGAACATCCAGATCATGAAGTACCGGGGCATGCAGGCGCTCACCCGCTACCTGCAGGGCAGCCGGCCCGGCCCCGAGAGTTCGGTCGGCAAACTGTTCTGGTCGGAGCACCACCTGCAGATCACCGAGGCCGCGATGCACGTGCTCGGCGCCGAGGGCATGGTCGGATTCGGATCGGAGACCCGCAGCGGTCTCGCCGCGCCGGCGATCGGGACCGAGAACACACCGGGCAACTGGATGGCCTCGTTCATGATCGCCCGACCGGGGACGATCTACGCCGGCACCAGTCAGGTGCAGCGCAACATCATCGGCGAACGGGTGCTCGGTCTCCCGAAGGAGCCCCGCGCCGACGCCGGCCCCTGGAAGGACGTCAAGTAGTTGCGAGTTGCGTAACGTCTGGTGTCTGACACCAGACGTTACGGTCGATGTCGGACTCCGCGGGAATCATCGTCCCGAGCTCACGGTTGGGACGACCATGGCAACACTCGGCATCCGACACGCCGTGCTCTGGGTCACCGACCCGGTCGCATCGGCCGACTTCTACACCCGGGCGCTCGGCCTCGAGGTCGCCAACACCTTCGACGGCGGTGCCTTCCTCAGCTCGCCGGAGTCGACGACCGACCACGACCTCGGTCTGTTCCGGGCGTCGGGCCGAACGCCGGGCCGACGCACCACCGGCCTCTACCACATCTCCTGGGAGGTCGCGACGCTCGGCGACCTCGTCGAGGCGAAGGAGCGGCTGACCACGATGGGGGCCCTCGTGGGAGAGAACAACCACGGCATGAGCCGAAGCCTCTACTGCCAGGATCCCGACGGCATCGAGTTCGAGATCATGTGGGAAGTTCCGCTCGACCTGTACGACGAGGGCGACCCGTCGAACGTGCCGCTCGACCTGGATGCCGACATCGCCCGCTGGGGTGCCGACCGCCCCGGTCGCGGCGCCGCCTGAGGCGACGCCCGACCGGACGGACGTGCCGGACCGAAATGCCGGAGGCGTCAGGCGGCCGGCAGGTCGGCGCCGAAGAAGCCGACGAGATAGCTGATCCGTCCATCGGCGATCATCGCGACGTCGATGCCGTCGAGGACCACGTTGCCGTCGGGATCGATCATCTCCCAGCCCCACCTGGCGATGCCGTGGTGCTCCTCGGCGCCGCCGAGCGGACGGAACGAATGGCCCGCATAGGTGTCGTGGAATCCCGCGAACATCGCGGTCAGCCCGTCGTGGCCGGTCGCGTCGAGCACGGGGTCGACATTGCGGGCCTCCGCGGTCCAGATCGCCTCGACGAGCCGACGGCGCTCGGCGGCGTCGACGGTGTTCCAACAGGAGAAGTAGCCGTCGATCGTCGCCGAGAGCGGACGCACGTCCGTCTCGTCGCTCGTCGCCGGGTCGGCGGCTGGTGTGGTGGTCGGAGTGCTGGTGGGAGTGCTGGTCTGTGTGCTGGTCATGGCTCCATCGTGCGGATCGGTCCGCCGGCGATCGATGACCTGTCGGGTCAAGTCGGCACGAACAGGGCGCGACTGCTTGACTGGGCGCCATGACCGATCTGACCCAATCCGTCCGTCTCGAGACCGTCGATCACGGTGGCATCGGGGTCGCCCTCGTGGTGATCGACAACCCACCCGTCAACGCGTTGAGCTGGCACGTACGCCAGGGACTGTACGACGGGATGACCCAGGCGGTCGAGAACGGCGCCGAGGCGATCGTGGTGATCTGCGACGGCCGCACGTTCATCGCCGGGGCCGACATCTCCGAATTCGGAAGCAACGCACCCGATGCCGCCTCGCTGCCGCAGGTGCAAGCCGCGATGGAGGACGCCCCGGTGCCGGTGATCGCTGCGATCCACGGCACCGCGTTGGGCGGTGGCCTCGAGGTCGCCCTGTGCGCGCACTACCGCGTGTCGGTGACGTCGGCGAAGTTCGGCCTCCCCGAGGTGAACCTGGGCCTCCTGCCGGGCGCCGGAGGCACCCAACGCCTCCCCCGTCTGACCGGGGTACCCAAGGCGCTGGAGATGGTGACGTCGGGCCGCCACATCGGCACCGACGAGGCACTCGAGTGCGGCCTGGTCGACGAGGTCGTCGACGGCGGGCTCGACGAGCTCCGCGACGCCGCGATCGCGTTCGCGGTACGGGCGGTGGCCGACGGGCTGCCACTCGCTCGGGTCCGTGATCGTGACGAGAAGGTCGCCGCGGCGAGGGGTGACGAGCAGCTGTTCGCCGACTTCCGCGCGTCGATCGCTCGCAAGGCCCGCGGATTCCTGGCGCCCGAGTACAACATCCAGTGCATCGAGGCGGCCGCCAACCTGCCGTTCGACGAGGGGCTCCAGGTCGAGCGAAAGCTCTTCATGGAGCTGATGACGGGCCCGCAGTCGGGTGCGCAGCGCTACTACTTCTTCGCCGAGCGCGCCGCGAACAAGATCCCCGACATTCCCAAGGACACGCCGCTGATCGACATCGAGAGCGCAGGCGTGCTGGGCGCGGGCACCATGGGCGGCGGCATCGCGATGAACTTCGCGAACGTCGGCATCCCGGTTGTGATCGTCGAGCGCGACCAGGAGGCGCTCGACCGTGGCCTCGGCGTCGTCCGCAGGAACTACGAGCGGTCGCGTTCGACCACGCCCGAGCAGGTCGACCAGCGCATGTCGCTGATCACCGGTTCCACCAGCACGTCCGACTTCGCCGACTGCGACATCGTCATCGAGGCGGTGTTCGAGGACATGGACCTGAAGCAGTCGATCTTCCGTGAGCTCGACGAGATCTGCAAGCCCGGTGCGGTGCTCGCATCCAACACGTCGGCGCTCGACATCAACGAGATCGCCGCCGCCACGTCGCGGCCCGAGAGCGTGATCGGGATGCACTTCTTCTCGCCCGCCAACGTGATGAAGCTGCTCGAGGTCGTGCGCGGCGAGCGGTCGTCCGATTCGGTCGTCGCCACGGCGATGGCCGTCGGCAAGCGGGTCGGCAAGGTCGCGGCGCTCGTCGGGGTGTGCCACGGCTTCGTGGGCAACCGGATGCTCTTCCAGCGGCGACTCGAAGCCGATCAGCTCGTCCTCGAGGGCGCCACACCGGCGCAGGTCGACCGCGTGCTGTACGACTTCGGTTTCCCGATGGGGCCTTTCGCGATGAGCGACCTGGCCGGGCTCGACATCGGGTGGAAGGCCGAG
>CAXBAZ010000424.1:0-4282 GCA_963973395.1 uncultured Acidimicrobiaceae bacterium | reverse complement strand
CGAGGTTGCGCACCCACTTGCGGTCGGCCGGCACCACGTACCACGGGGCGTCATCGGTCGACGTCGAACCGATCGCGTCGTGATAGGCGGCCCGATAGTCGTCCCACAGTGCTCGGTCGTCGAGATCGCCCGCCCGGAACTTCCACCGTTCGTCCGGGTCGTCGACCCGGTCCTGCAGCCGCTCGCGTTGCTCGTCCTTCGACACGTTCAGGAACAGCTTGACGACGTGTGTGCCTTCGTCGACCAGCAACCGTTCGAAGTTGCGGATGTGCTCGTAGCGCCGTTTCCAGACCGACTCCGCGACCAGTTCCTTGACGCGTACGACGAGGACGTCTTCGTAGTGACTCCGGTTGAACACCCCGATCGTCCCCTTGGCCGGGGTGTGGTGGTGGACCCGCCACAGATAGTCGTGGGCGCGCTCCTCTTCGGTCGGCTGCCCGAACGGACTGACGTCGACGCCGGCCGGGTTCACACCCGTCAGCACCGACCGGATCGTGCCGTCCTTGCCGCCGGCGTCCATCGCCTGGAGCACGACGAGCAGTGCTGCCTGCTTCGACGCGAACAGGCGCTTCTGGAGCCCGGCGACGACCTCGATCTCGTCGTCGAAATCGTCCTTGGCCTGGTCTTTCTCCCACCCGAAGGTCTCGCGGGGGTCGTGGTCGTCGAGGTCGACGTCCGCGCCCACCAGGCAGCGGGTGACGACGTCGTGGAGATCGTGTGCAGCCATGGGGCGACCGTACACGGGCCGGTTTCGTGAGAGATGACGAAACGGCGAAGATGGCCGCACCTGATACGGAACCGTGGGAGACCATGCTGTATCGTCCGTCACACTCAGGGGCGACCAGCGCCTCGAACACCCCAGGGGAGAACGATGACAGCAGCTTCACGACCGGTTCGTCGGTGGCACCGACGCTTGGCGGTTCTCACGATCGGTGGTCTGCTCGTCGCAGCATGTGGCGGCGGTGACGACGATGACGTGGCCGACCCGGACGCGGACGCGACCCAGGACGACGCGGTCGACGAGCCGGCGACCGACGACGGTGGCGACGAGCCGGCGACCGACGACGGTGGCGACGAGCCGGCGACCGACGACGGCAGCGAACCTGCGCCCGACGAGGACACCGCCGACGGGTCGCCCGTCGTCGAGACGCTGCCGCCCGAGGAGGACGACGACCCCGTGCCCGGCGGCACGTTGCGCTACGGCCTCAGCGCCGAGACCAACGGCATCAACCCGACGGCGTCGTCGTTGTCGGTCAACGGTCTGATGATGGGTAACGCCGTGTTCGACACGCTGTCGGCGTTGACGCCCGACGGCCAGTGGGTGCCCTACCTCGCCGAGTCGTTCACCCCGAACGACGACAACACCCAGTGGACCGTCAAGCTCCGCGAGGGTGTCACGTTCCACGACGGCACGCCGCTCAACGCCGAAGCCGTCGTGGCGAACTTCGAAGCGCAGCGTGCCCATCCGCTCGTCGGGCTCGCCGTCAAGCCGTTCTACCCCGAGGAGGGGGCGACCACGGTCGTCGACGACCTGACGGTGACGTTCAACCTGCTCGAGCCGGACGCCAAGTGGCCGACGGCCGTCAGTGGGCAGCTCGGCATGGTCGCGTCGCCGACGTGGCTCGCGGCCGCAGCCGAGCCCGACAACGGTGCGCTCAACCAGGAGCCGATCGGCACCGGACCGTTCAGGATCGAGAGTCGCAGCGAGGACTCGGTCACCCGCTTCGTCCGCAACGACGACTGGTGGAACGGCGAGGTCTACCTCGACGCCGTCGAGTTCTACCCCGTGCCCGATCCCGACGCCCGCAACGACCTCCTGTTCGGCGGCGAGCTCGACGCGTTGCACACCACGAACCAGGCGTCGATCCTCGATCTGCAGGACGACGACTCGCTCCAGAACGTGCTCAACGACGCCTCCGAGGAGTCGTTCGCGATGATCAACTCGGCGCAGGCCCCGTTCGACGACATCCGTGCCCGTCAGGCACTGACGCTGGCGACGCCGGTCGATCTCTACAACGACCTGATCGCGCTCGGTGTCAACCGGCCGGCCGAGCAGATGTTCATCCCGGAGAGCCCGTTCTACAACCCCGACGTCACGCAGGAGCACGACGATCCCGACGCCGCGGTCGCACTCGCTCAGGAGTACTGCGCCGAGCGTGGCACCGAGACCAACGAACTGCTCGGCACGCCCACGTGCACCGACGGCAAGATCAACATGGAGTTCCAGTTCTCCGGTCCCTCGGTCGTCCAGACCCGCATCGCGGAGCTGCTCGACGAGGGCTGGAGTGCAGCCTTCAACGTCACGTTCAACGAACTGCTCGAGGACGAGCACATCCAGCAGACCGCGTTCGGCCAGTACAACGTCAACACGTGGCGCCAGTTCGGTGCCGCCAACCCGACCAACGACAGCGTGTGGCTGATGTGCCGCACGATCGGGGGCATCTCCCTCAACTGGCCGCGGTTCTGCGACGAGGAGCGCGATGCGATCATCCTCGAGACGATGACGCTGGTCGACGACGCCGAGCGGGTGCCGCTGATGCAGGAGCTGGTCCGGAAGATGAACGAGGACTACCTGTACATCTTCTTCAACCACACGCTCTGGGTGAACTCGTTCACCGAGAACGTGCGCGGCACCTGCGACCGTGCGGCACCCGACGGCACCCCGCTCGAGTGCTCCTCCAACGGCCGCACCTGGTTCAGTTCGGTGTGGATCGACTGAGCCGGATGCCCGTTCAGAATCCGTCGACCGACCGGACCGAGTCTCGATGAACTATTGGATGCAGCGCCTCGGCATGGCCGTGCTGCTGCTGTTCGCAGTGAGCGCGCTCACCTTCGGAGCCATGAACACGCTCGGCGATCCCCTGTTCAACATTCTCGGTCCGGCCGCCGACGACCGCGGCAACCCAGAGAGCCTGAAGCAGATCGAAGCCGCCGAGGCCGAGTTCCATCTGGACAAGCCGCTCCCGGAGCGGTACGTCCGATGGCTCGGCGACTTCGTGACGGGCGACATGGGTCCCCAGTTCAGCAAGACCGGTGAGCCGCCCGTCACCGACCTCATCAAAGAGCGCCTCCCACGTTCGGCGATGCTGCTCGTCATGGCGCAGCTGCTGGCCACGCTGATCGCGATCCCGTGGTCGCTGTGGTCGGCATCCAAGGCGAACCGGCCGGTCGACAAGATCTCGACGTTCTCGACGTTCCTGATCATCGCGCTCCCGAACTTCGCGCTCGGGGTCATCCTCAAGTACGTGTTCGCGATCAAGTTGAGCTGGTTCCCGCAGACGTTCAACGCCTCCGACCCGTTCGTGTCGCGGATCTGGCAGATGTTCCTGCCGGCGTTGACGATCGCGCTGCCCGCTGCCGCCGTGTACCAACGGCTGCTGCGCACCGACCTGATCACGACGCTGCAGGAGGACTTCATCCTGATGGCGCGGAGCAAGGGTGTGTCCAAGCGGTCGGTCCTGTTCCGGCACGCGCTCCGACCGTCACTGTTCTCGTTCGTCACCGTCTTCGGCATCAACACCGGTGCCCTGATCGGCGGCGCGCTGATCGCCGAGACCATCTTCCGGGTGCCGGGCCTGGGTTCGGCCATCGTCGAAGCGGTCGCCACCGAAGACTTCCCGGTCGTCCTGGCGATCGTGATGATCATCGCGTTCGCGTTCGTCGTCGTGAACGTCGTGGTCGACGTCGTCTATTCCGTCATCGACCCGCGGGTGCGGCGATGAGCGAGGCCACCGCGTTCAGCGGCGTCGGTGCGTCCGCCGACGACGCCACGCCCGAGAACGACATCGTCTCGCGGCGGCTCGGCCCCGCCTTCTGGGTGTGCGTCGGCTGGTTGGTCCTGATCATCGGGGCGGCCGTCCTCGCGCCCTGGCTCCCATTGAAGAACCCGAGCGAGAACCTGATCAATCGCGATCTGGGCCGTCCCCCGTACTCGCCGTCCGGCGAGTTCTGGTTCGGCTCCGACCAGGACGCCCGCGACGTGTTCTCGCGGGTCATCTTCGGCGCCCGCGTCTCGCTGACCGTGGGGTTCGTGGCGATCGCGTTCGGCATGCTGATCGGCGGCAGCCTCGGCGTCGTCGCCGGCTACTTCCGCGGGTGGTGGGATCGTGTCGTGTCGTTCCTGTTCGTGGTGCTGCTGTCGTTCCCGGCCCTCGTGCTGGCGATCCTCATCACCTCGCTCCTCGACCGCGGGCTCGTGACGATCTCGCTGACGCTCGGATTCCTGGCGATCGCGCCGGTCGGCCGGCTCGCGCGGGCCACCACGATCCAGTACGCCGAGCGC
>CAXBAZ010000423.1:0-4284 GCA_963973395.1 uncultured Acidimicrobiaceae bacterium | reverse complement strand
CATGATTCGCCGCCCTGCGACGATCGTGCACGAGTCGGGGATCACGTTCGAGCCGGTGCCACCGTCGATCATCGTCACCGACAGGGTGCCGTTGCCCAACTCGGTCGTCGGTGCGAGCCCTTGGAGCCGTTCCTGCTCCCGCTGCATCGCGATGATCACGGGCGCCATCGCCTCGATCGCGTTGTGTCCGAGGTGCGGGAGCGAACTGTGGGCGGACGTGCCGAGCGCCGTGATGCGGAGCGCCGCACCGCCCTTGTGGCCGTGGATCGGGGCGAGTCGGGTCGGCTCGGCCACGATCAACTGATCGATCGTGAGGTCGTGCTCGTCGGCCCACGGCCGGAAGTGGGTGGCGCCGAGCAGTCCACCGGCCTCCTCAGCGATCGAACCGACGACGAGCAGCGTCGGTTCGGGACGCACCCCGCGCTGCTGCCACGACTCGAGCAACGCTGTGATCACGCCGAGCGAGGCCTTCGTGTCGAGCGCGCCCCGCCCCCAGACGCGACCGGCCTCGATCCGGCCGTCGAACGGCGGATCGGTCATGTGCTCGACGGTGACGGTGTCGGTGTGCACGTCGAGGACGACCAGCCGCTCGGTCCGGCCCGGGAAGAAGCCGTACACGTTCGGTCGTCCGTCGATGACCTCGTGGAGCACCACCTTGTTCGCACCGAGTTCGTCGAAACGGTTCGCGAGGTGCTCGGCGATCGCACGCTCACCGTCCGAGCCGTGCTCCTCGGACGTCGGCCCGGCGTGGAGCGGGTTGACGCTCGGGATCCGGACCAGTTCGGCGACCGATTCGGCGAGGCGTGCTGCGGGGATGTCCATGGTCCAGTCTCGCGCGCTCCTCTCTACCGTGATCGATCGTGACCGAGCGGGACGCACCGCGACCACCCCGCCCGCGTCGGGCTCGAGTCGCGTGTCACACCAGAAATCGACGAGGCCGAAGTGTGCCGGCGACCGTCAGCTGACAAGCTCGTCGAAATGGGGCCGCCGCCAGATCGCCCGATCTCCGACCCGCTCCTCCAGCCCGAACGTGCCGAGCGCGACGCGCGTGGGCGACCGGTGCGGGCGCCGCTGGGCAACTCGATCCGCACGTTCGCCGTGCTCGTCGTGCTGGTCGCCGTGGGTCTCTCGATCTGGTGGATCAGCCGACCCGACGACCTCATGACCAGCATCGGCGGCCGCGAGTGGACGATCACCGACATCGACGGCGAACCCGCGACGAACGGCATCGGCACGGCGTCGACCTTCGTGCTGGACGGGAACGGCGAGATCCGCGGGCCCGTCGGTTGCAACGTCGCGAGCGGGCGGTGGAGCTATGACGAGCAGTCGTCGGAACTGACCCTCGACTGGCAGACGCAGACCCAGATCGATTGCGACGACGGCTGGCCGCGCACCTATCTGCCCGATGGCGGCGAGGTCGACCTCGACGGTTCGGTGATGCGGATCACGACCGACACCGGTGACGTGCGTGCCGTCGCGCTGGCGGACCACGCGCCCGCCGACGTCGACTCGTTCGCCGGCCTGTGGCGGAGCGGGGAGCGCGAGGTCGACATCGGACTGCGCGGCCGGTTCCAGATCGGCGACTGCGACGGCTCGTGGGCGTCCGTCGACGACAGTTCGACCGATGCATCGTCGATCGAGGTCCGGTTCGAGGGCCTGCAGCGCGACGAATGTGGCCTGGCCCCGATGTGGCGCGACGCGACACCGATCGTGCCCGTCGTCGACGACGGCGTGCTGTTCCTACGTCGCGACCGTGCGATCTTCCCGCTCGATCGGGCGGTGGTGCGGCTCGACCCGGTCGAGTAGCCCGCTGGGGTCGAGCTCAGGCCTCCGGGGCTCCGTCGACCGGTAGGAGTCCGACGGCGATCCAGGCGGCGCCGAGACCGACGATCGTGCCGGCCACGGCGTCACTCGGCCAGTGCACGCCGTGGATCGCGCTGGAGACGCCGGTGCACACGATCGGGACCGCACACACGACCGCCCAGCGGCGTCGCCCGGTTCGCCAGGCGAGCAGTGCAGCGGATCCCCAGACGGCAGCGGTGCTGAGCGAGTGACCGGACGGGTAGCTCAGGCTGGAATGCTCGGCGCGGACGTCGACCTGTTGCTCGTCGGGTCGCTCGCGATCGACGAGCTCCTTCGAGACGGGTTGCACGATCAGCATCGCCACGAGCACGATCGCGACGGCCGCTGCGCCGCGTCTGCCGTGGCGGCGGACGAGCCAGATGGCGGGCACGATGCCGATCAGCAGGTTGCCCTCCGTGCCGGTCGTCGCCCGGATGAAGTCGGCGAACTCGGGCACCGGCGTACCGAAACCCTGCCACCACAGGATGTAGTCGACCTCACCCCTCAACGGACCGTCGGCGACGAGCACGGCGACGGTGAGTGCGATCAACACGGCCCCGAGCGCGATCCACACCACCCGAGCCTTCGTGGACGATGACGAGGTCATGACCTCCCATGATGCCTGCACGGCGCCTGTACCCGGCGTCGCGCGGGGCCGGACGTGCGTCCGGGGTGGCGAACCGGGTGGCTCGTGTCAGGATGGTTCGATGCGTGCGGCCGGGTGCACCACCGAGACCGACGAGCGACCACGGCCGGCGGCGACCGCCGTCGCAGGCGGCTGAGGCATCGCGTGGACGCCGCACTCGCGGTGACGCCCGTCGTGCTCGTGCTCGTCCTGATGGTCGGTCGCGGCTGGACCGCCGCCAGGGCGGGCGCGGTGACGATGGTCTTCACCCTCGCCCTGGCCGTGGGGGCATTCGATTTCGGGGGTGTCGACGATCCGTTCGGTGTTCCGGCCGGGGTGCTCGGCGTGCTGGCCGAGGCCGCGTTCATCGCCGCCACGGTCGTGGTTCTTCGCGCTCTTCCTCGAGGGGGCCGCCGGCTTCGGCACCCCCGTGGCTCTCGCAGCCCCGTTCCTGGTCGCAGCCGGCTTTCCACCCGTCGCGGCCGTGTCGGCTGCCATGGTGGGCCATGCAGCGGGGGTGTCGTTCGGGGCGGTCGGCACGCCCGTCCTCGCCCAGGTGGCGCTGGTCGAGTCCACCGCTCTCGAACTCGCACGGGCGACCGCCACGTACCATCTGGCGCTCGGATGGGTTCTCGTGGCGGTCCTGCTCGTGATCATCGGACGGACGCGACCGGACGACGGGCCCCCGTGGGGATGGGGTGTCGTCGCCGGCCTGTCGTTCTTCGTGCCCTACGGCGCCATCGCGCTGCTGGTCGGACCCGAGCTGCCGACGCTGGGAGGCGCCCTGGTCGGCGTGATCGTGTTCGCCCTGGTGGTCAGGTGGCGCAGCCGCGATGTCGCGATCGAGACAACCGCGGCCGCGCCCGACCGCACGGGGATGCATGTGGCCAGAGCGGGTGCCCCGTACCTCGTGCTCGTCGGATTGGTGCTGGTCACCCGACTCGTCGCGCCGCTGCGCGACGCACTCGATCAGGTCGAGCTGGGGTGGCGCACCGACGCCGGCTTCTCCGGGTCGGTCCGCCCTCTGTTGCACCCGGCGCTCCTGCTGACCGTGGCGTTCGCCGCGGGCGCCGCCGCTCAGGGTGCGTCGCGTTCGGCGGTCCGAGATGCCTTCTGGACCGCGACCACACGACTCGGGGGAGTGGTCGTGGCGCTGGTGGCGATGGTCACGATCGCCCGCACGATGTCCCGGGCCGGCATGACCACCGACCTCGCCACCGCCGCGGCCACCACCGGCGCGGCATGGCCGATCTTCGCTCCGGCGGTCGGCGCGCTGGGAACCTTCGTCACCGGATCGGCCACCGCCTCCAACGTGTTGTTCACCGAGCTGCAGGAGTCGACCGCACGGGCTGCGGAGCTGCCCGTCACCCCGCTTTTGGGAGCGCAGGGTTTCGGCGCGGCCGTCGGCAACATCATCTGCCCTCACAACATCGTCGCCGCCGCGGCGACGGTCGGGCTCACCGGCCGGGAGGGGGAGGTACTTCGCCGCACCCTGCCCATCGGCGCGGTGTACGTGGCACTCGGGGGAGTGCTCGCGCTGCTCCTCACGCGCTGATCGGACGTCGGGCGCCGAGATCCGACGTGGGTGCGCCGTACTGCGCTTCAGCGCGCGGTGTGCAGAGCGGCTCGAAACGGACTCCGACCGACTCGCGAAGGGCTGCGGCTGCGTTTCGGGCGTCGCCCGGTCGGGTATCGACGGCTGGCCCGTCGGGCGATCGGAGGACCATGCAGACGCAAGACGAGGCGGAAATCGAATCCGATCGGTCGCGCCCGGTGTCGATCGGGTGGGTGGCCGCCGCAGTCGTCGTGGTGCTGGC
>CAXBAZ010000422.1:0-4285 GCA_963973395.1 uncultured Acidimicrobiaceae bacterium | reverse complement strand
GCTCCAGCCGGATCGCGAGACGACGAGGTGGATCGCGACCCCGGCGACGTCGAGGGTGGCGGGTCGCATCTCGAACGGTTCGAGGTCGTCGACCCATCCGAAGCCGAGTGCGGCCAACACGTCGACGGACCGCGGTCCCTGGATCGCCAACGTGGCGGTGTCGATCTCGCGCACGTCGGCGTCCAGACCACGCCCGTGGCCGATCGCGGCGATCCACAGTCGGACGTCGGAGTCCGCGATCGAGAACCGCCACGTCCCGTCGGGCCAGTGCAGGAGGACCGGGTCGTTGACGAGGACACCCTCGTGGTCGACCATCGGCGCGTAGACGGCGTGGCCGACCGCGGCGCGCGTGACGTCGACCGCCGTGGCGAGTTGGACGAGCGCGTCGGCATCCGGGCCGGACACCTCGATGTGGCGCTGGGCGGCGACGTCCCACATCGACACCCCCGTGGTGAGACGGTCGTACTCGGCGGCCGGGTCTCCGTAGCTCATCGGGAGCCACATGTGGTTGTAGGTCGACACAGCCGCCAGACCGGCCGCGACGGTGGCGTCGAAGAAGGGCGACGTGCGAACCCGGGGACCGATCGCCGCGGACAGGTCGGGGGCGGAGCGAACCATTGGCAGACGATGCCCTTGCCCCGGATCGCCGAAACCGGTGCCGATTCCAGCGGATCCGCTCGACGGTGTCGACACGACGACCGCGTGCCGATGCCGGGCCGCCGGCGGTACGGTCGGTGCGACAGCGACGAGCAGAGGAGAACGACCGATGAAGCGACTGGTGCCCGTCGTGGCAGCACTCACCCTGGTTGCCGCCGCCTGTGGCGGCGGCAACGACACAGCCGACGACGCAACCGACGACACGGCGTCCGAGGCGACCGCCGACGCCACTGCCGACATCTCCAGTGACGAGCCGTCGATCGACGAGGCCACATCGACCGAAGAGCCGACCGACACCACCGACGACCCCGACGACACCGCCACGACCGACGACGTTGATCCGTCGGACGCCGACGACACCGACGACACCACGACCGACGACACCGGATCGGCGGAGACGGACGGCGACGGGGCTGACACCGACGAGGCCGACACCGACGACGCGGACACCGATTCGGACGATGCCGGCGACAGCGTGACGATCCGGTCGATGGACGACGTGCCGCCGGCCTGTCAGGACGAGATGGCGGAGTTCCTGCAGGCCCTCGAACCGATCGTGTCGCCGATCGATTGGCAGAACGCCACGATGGCCGAGTTCGAACAGATCGCCAACGACTTCCAGGAGGAGGCCGATGCGTTCCAGGCCGCGTCGGCCAGCGCAGGCTGTGACGACCTCGTGTTCGACGCGGAGAACGAGGGCCAGATCCTGGTCGAGTTCGCCCGCAGGGAGGCGCCCGGCGCCGTCGGGTTCCTCGAGTTCCTCGAACTGATGCGCACCAGTGCGACCCCCACCGACGATGGTGCCGCCGCAGAGGCAGGGATCGAGACGTGCCAGGACGCGATCGACTTCCTGCAGGGGCTGATGGACACCTACGCCACGATGTCGGAAGTACCCGCCGCCGAGCTGATGAAGATCCCGAGCATCGCCACGGTGTCGGCTCAGTGCACCCCCGAGGAGCTGGCGTTCTTCGAGAACCCCGACCTCCAAGTGTTCATGGGCGAGTAGCCGGCCGCCCGCCGGAACCGACGCGCCGCGGTCGGTGCTACTGAGCCGTCCACCCGCCGTCGACGGCGAGGACGGTTCCCGTCACCATCGCTGCCGCGTCCGACGCGAGGTAGACGACGGCACCTGCCACGTCGGCGATCGTTCCGACGTGTCCGATCGGGATGCGATCGACGACACCGGCCAGGTACGCCGGATCGTCCAGTCGTTCGGCGGTGCCGGGTGTGTGGATGAACGTCGGCGCGACCGCATTGACGGTCACACCGTTGGGCGCCCACTCGAGTGCGAGCACGCGAACGAGCTGGTTGACCGCCCCCTTCGACGCGCAGTACACCGCATGATCGCGGATGCCGACCAACGAGGCTTGCGAGCTGATCGCCACGATGCGACCCGAACCCTGGGCGACCATCACGTGTCCGACGGCCTGGGCGGTGAAGAAGAGCCCTTTCGCGTTGACGTCCATCATCTCGTCCCAGTCGCGCTCGGTCACGTGCAGGGCCGGATGGTTGGCACCGAGCCCGGCGTTGGCGACCAGCACGTCGATGCGGCCGTGACGGTCGACGATCGCGTCGACCGCGGACCGGATCGAGCCGACGTCCGACACGTCGAGCCCGTGGGCGGTGGCCGTGCCACCTCCGGCGACGACCTCTGCTGCCACCTCCTCGGCGTCGCGCTCGGCGCGGCTCGTGACCGCCACCGTGGCGCCCGCCGCGGCCAATGCATCGACCAGCCCACGTCCGATGCCGCGGTTGGCCCCGGTGACGAGGGCGACCTGCCCGGCGAGTGAGAAGGAAGGGAGATGTTCGCTGTCCACGTCCGCACCATAGGGCCGACGACAGGACCGACGACAGGACCGACGACAGGCCGACCTCAGGCGGCGACCACGCGGTTGCCGCCGTGCGCCTTAGCCCGGTACATCGCCTGATCGGCGGCGACCATCAGCTGGTCGATGTCGACGATCTCGTCGGTGCTGTTCGCGATACCGACGCTCACGGTCACCGGCGCCAGCTGCCACGCCCACGATTCGGTGGCACTCCGGTACCGCTCACCCAGCCGCTCGGCACCCTCGGCGTCGGTGCCGGCGAGGACCGCCACGAACTCCTCCCCGCCCCACCGTCCGACGACGTCACTGGCGCGGGTCTGGACACGAAGGATGTCGCTGATCGCCTGCAGTGCCTCGTCACCGGCGACGTGCCCGAACGTGTCGTTGTACTGCTTGAACCGGTCGACGTCGATCATGACGAGGGAGAACCTCGTGCCGTGGCGCCGGGCACGCTCGACCTCGCCGCTCAGCCGTTCGATCAGTGCCCGCCGGTTCGGCAGGCCCGTCAGCTCATCGGTGACGCTCTGTTCCGCCACGATCAGCAACTGCTGCTCGAGCCGCTCCTGGGATTCTTCGAGCTGCTCGTGGTACCGGTCTCGTTCGGCGGCCGCCGCCTCGAGGGCCGCGATCGTCCGACGGAGTTCGAGCTGAGCGATGACCTGCCTCGACAGGGCCCACAACGCCCGTTGCTGCTCCGGCGCGAGTTCGTGGGGAACCCGGTGGATCACGCAGAGGGTGCCGAGCGCGTGGCCACCGGCGGTGGTGAGCGGCACCCCGGCGTAGAACCTGACGTCGTCCTCGAGCACGAGCGGGTTGTCGGAGAACCGCTCGTCGAGTCGTGTGTCGGGCACGAGCAGCAACTCGTCGGGCTGGAGGATCGCGTGGGCGCAGAAGGAGACGTCGCGAGGTGTGCCGTCGATGTCGAGACCGACCTTCGACTTGAACCACTGGCGGCTCTCGTCGACGAGCGTCATCAACGCGATCGGTGTCTCGCAGATCTGGGACGCGAGCAGCGTGATGTCGTCATACGCCTGTTCGGGCAGCGTGTCGAGGATCTCGAGCTCGGTCAGAGCAGCCAGACGTTCGGCTTCGTCGTCGGGGAGCGGGGCGGAGATCATGGCGGCGTGGTCGGCGGGCCGTCCACGCTATCCCGCCCGACGACCGGAGGGGGTCGGACCCCCTCCGGTCAGTAGCCGAGCGTCGGGTGACGCATCGTCCCGACGAGCGGCTCGCCGGCGATGAAGCGTTCGAGGTTCCTCGTGAAGTCGCGTTCGAGACGGGCGCTGTTGCCGTCCGACCGGAACGACGTGTGCGGCGTCACGACGAGGTGCTTGGTCGCCCACATCGGGCTCTCCGGCGGCAACGGCTCCTCGACGAACACGTCGACGAAGGCACCGGCGATCTGCTCGGCTTCGAGCGCGACCATCAAGGCCTCCTCGTCGGTGAGGGCGCCGCGTCCGATGTTCACGAGTACGGCGTGGGGGGCCATGAGCTCGAACTCCTCGGCGCCGAACATGTGACGGGTCTCCTCCGTCAGCGGCATCGCCAACACGACGTAGTCCGCGTCGGGCAACACCGTGCGGAAGTCGGGGGCGGCGACGACCCGCTCGAAGTGTTCGACGGGCGTGCCACTGCGGCTCACGCCGATCGTGTGGGCGCCGAGTGCCTCGACGCGCCAGGCGATCTCGCCGCCGATCGCGCCCGTTCCGAAGATGGCCACGGTGCTGCCGATGAAGTCGCGACCCGTGTAGCGCGCCCACTCCCGCCGTTGCTGCGCCCGGTGCGAGGGCGGCTGCCGCACC
>CAXBAZ010000421.1:0-4288 GCA_963973395.1 uncultured Acidimicrobiaceae bacterium | reverse complement strand
GAGCCAGATCGAAGGCGCGGGCGAACTCGACGTCGGCAGTCGTCGGATCACCGCAGAGCTCGGCGAGCCGTGCCAGGGCATGGGCGGTCGGTCCCCAGGATGCGCCGCCGCCGCCGTAGCACGACAAGACCACCCACTGATCACGGTAGGGCTCGAGCAACGCGCGCAACGATCGGCCGGCGTGCTCGTCGTGGACGTCGGCGGCGACGTGACCGAGCAGCACCAGGGCCAGACATCGATTGGTGTCGGCGGGGAGGTTCGTGTACCCCGCCTCGTCGAACGTCCGGAGCAGCGCCCGGGCGGCGTCTGCATCGCCGGACTCGGACATGCAGAACGCGAGCACCGCACGATACGCAGGGATCTCGGGGTGCTGTTCGACGGCGCCGGCCAAGGTCGGCATCATCTCGGTCGGCCGACCCTGATACAGGCGGATGTTGACGAGGTTCACGGCGAGACAGGCCTGCGCCTCGACCACGGTGGCGCGTGTCGCCGACGCCACGCGAGCGAAGTTCTCGGCCCGCTCGACGTCGCCTTCGTGGAGCGCTTCGAGATATCGCCACGTCGTGATCACCCAGCGCCAGTACGGCTCGGGATACCGGTCGGCGATGTCCGCCGCCGAGTCGAGCGCCCGTTTCGCACCTGCGAAGTCACCGATCCGGAGCAGGTCCTCATGGCGGTAGCAGTTGGCCGCGATCAGCGTCTCGGACCCGACCTGTCGGCGGGGGAGCGAGAGCACCTCGTCGATCTCGGCGAGGCGTGCGTCGAGATCGGGTGGGTCGAGACGGGTATAGCGGTTGCCGAGCAACGCAGCAGCGAGTGGCCGCGGCGAGGGCGGGTCGAGGGTCCGCATCCGGGCGAGCGATCGGGTCAGCAGCGCTCGGCGCTCGTCGCGGGCATCGCTCAGGAGCAGGCTGAATGCCAGCTCGCGTTCCAGGTCGCTCTGCAGGATCGCGGCCTCGCGACCCGCCGTGCCGGCGAGATGGTCGATCGCCTGACGCAGCGACGCCTCGATCGTCGCGCTGTCGGTGCTGCGGGTCGCACCACGTCCGGCCCGCCCGGTCGAGGCGAGCGTGCTCGCACCCTCGATCAGCGGGAGGTCGTGTTCGATCGCGAGCGACCGGGCGCGGCGCAGCGCGGTGGCGGCGCCGTCGAATCGTTCGGAGCACAGCAGTGCCCGACCCAGTCCCACGAGGGCGTTGCCGCGTGTCGTCGGCGTCCGGGCCGCGTCGACGGCGAGCTGGAACAGGTCGGACGCACGCTGCCACGCCCCGTCCGAGAACTCCCGGCCGGCGGCCGCGACGGCGTGCTGGGCGGCGGCCTCCGAGAACGGTTCGCCGGCGCGGGTGAGGTGGTGGGCGATCGCCGCATGGTCGGGCCCGCCCGGATCGTCGCGCTCGGCGAGCGTCTGGCCGACGTGCTGATGCAGCCGGGCCCGCTCGAGCGGGCCGATGCTGTCGAGCACGATGTCTCGGGTGATCCCGTGGGAGAACTGCAGGGACGTCGGGGTGCCGCCGATCGTGAAGAAGCCGCTGGTGACCAACTCGTCGCAGCGGGCGATCACCTCGTCGAGACCGTACGGGCTGCACGCGGTCAGGAGCGCCGGATCGACGTGGCGACCGATCACGGCGGCCAGCCGGAGCACGCCGGAGTCGGACGGCGGCAGGGCGCGGACCCGATGGGTGACCCACTCACGAATCGCCGTGGGGATCGCGGTGGGATCGATCGACGTGCCCTGGCGGCGGGCGTCACGGGCGATCTCGCTGACGTACAGCGAGAGGCCACCGGTGCGGTCGTGGATCTCCTCGGCGAGATGGCGCCTCGGGGTCGCGTCGGCGGCGTCGGTCGGCGTCTCGGGGGCGTCGATCAGCGCCGCGACGTCGTCGACGGTGAACGGATCGACCCAGATCGTCCGGGTCGGCACGATCCGTTCGAGTGCACCGACACCCCCGTCGTTGCCGAGATCGCCGGGACGACTCGTCGCGACGACGAGCATCGGGCCGGTGGTTCCGTCGAGCGCTTCCTCGAGCAGCGCGAGCGAGTCGTTCGACGCCCAGTGCAGGTCGTCGACGAACCAGATGGTCGGACGCTGTGCGATCGTGCGGCTCAGGTCGATCACCGCCTGGCGCAGGTCGCGCCCATCGCCGGTGTCGGGTTCGTGCCCGGCGGCCGCGAGGCGGATCGTGCGCTCGGTCGCAGCGTGGGACGCGGCGAGCTCGGGCTCGGAGGCGAGCAGCCGGAGCAGCGCCTCGATCAGAGCCCCGTAGGCCCGGCCCCCGGTGCTGCGGTGCCGACCCCACACCACGCGCACCGTCGCGTCCCGTGCGAAGACCTCCTCGCAGAAGCGGTCGGCGAGGCGCGTCTTGCCGATCCCGGCCCGGCCTTTGATGATGACCAGCCCGGGACGGCGGAGCTGCAGGGTGGACGCCCATGCGCCGTGCAGCTCGGCCAGCTCGCCGGTCCGGCCGACGAAGGGCTCGTCGAAGTGCGGGTGCAGCGTCGGTCGGAGGACCGCGGTTCGGCCGGGGTCGGGCCCGTCGGAGCCGAGGATCGTCCGTTCGAGGGCGACGAGCCGATCGCCGGGTGGAAGACCGACCTCGGCCAGACGCTGGCGCGCCGCCTGACAGGTCAGCAACGCCTGGCGGCGGTCGCCGAGCGCGTGTTGGGCGGACGCCAGCAGCGCCCAGCGGTGCTCACGAAACGGCTCGTCGATCACGGCGGCATGGAGTCGCTGGATGACGTCTCCGTCGAGACCGTCACCGACGGCGGTCTCGAGATGCCGCTCGTCCTCGGTCAGGATCCGCCCCCTGATACGTTCGCGCTGGGCCTCGACCTCGGCGGTGTCCGCCAGGTCCGTCAGCGGCACCGTCGACGTGCCGACCGAGGAATAGTCGATCGTCACCTCCGGATCGAGCGCGTAGCCGCTCGCTCGCGTGACCACGATGTCGCCGGCGGCGCGGCGGATGCGGGCCACGTGGTTCTGGATCGACTTGTGGGCCGACCCGGGCACGGCATCCCCCCAGATCAGCGACGAGATCCTGTCGGTGTCGGCAGGTGCCGGATGTGCGACGACGAGCGCGGCCAACACCGAACGCTCCTTGGGGCGCAACTCGATCGCCGCGCCGGCGCGTTCGAGCCGCAGGGTGCCCCGGACGCGGATCGTCCAGCCCGCCGTGTGCGCCGGTATCGCTGATTCGTTCGTTTCCATGTCCCGCTGACCCGACGGTGGTCGATCACCACCGGGTCACAACTCGGCACCGTAGGTGGCTCGCGCCGTGCCAGTCCAAACCGGGTGGTGTCCGGTGACGGACGCGGGCGGTCTCAGAGCAGACGTTGCATCACGGCGACGTCGAGCCAACGGTTGAACTTGCGCCCGACCTGGCGTTCGATCCCGACGAGTTCGAAGCCGCACGCGGCGTGGAGCGCCCGTGACGCGTCGCTCGACGCCTCGATCCGGGCGATCATGGAATGGAACCCCGATTCCCGTGCGACGCCGATGAGATGGGTGAGCAGCTGCTTGCCGACGCCACGCCCCCCGAAGTCGCGGTGGACGTAGATCGAGTTCTCGACGGTGGTGCTGTAGGCGGCGCGTTCCTTGTACGGCGAGAGTGAGGCGAACGCGACCACCTGCCGGCTGGCCGGGTCGACGCCGACGATCGCCGCGAACGCCCCGGCCCTCGCTGCCAGCCAGGCTCGTTGCGACTCGACCGTGCGTGGGACGAGGTCGAAGGTGGCCGTGGTCTCGGTGACCTCGCGGTTGTAGATCTCGGCGATGGCAGCGGCGTCGCCGGAGGTCGCCAGGCGGATCGTGATCGTGGGGGCCATCGATCGGCAGACTAGCGATCGGGCCCGGCGCCGAGCCGCGGTGGGAGCGCCCCCACGGCCCGGAAATCCCGGGTTCCGGCGCGGCGCGTTCTCCGGTGTGGCCGCTACACTTGCACGCCGGTCCGCGGCTCTGCCGCGCTCCGGAAGCAAGAGCGCCCTCTTAGCTCAGTCGGCAGAGCACAGCCATGGTAAGGCTGGTGTCGTGGGTTCGATTCCCACAGAGGGCTCGACCAACCGGTCAGCGAGATCGACCGGGGGCCAAGGCCTGGCGCCGTAGCTCAGTTGGTCAGAGCATCCGGCTCATAATCGGAAGGTCATCGGTTCGATCCCGATCGGCGCTACCAGGGGCCTGCAACCGCAGGTCCGTTCAGAACACAGGTCCCACACACCGAAGGACAAAAGGGAAGAGCAATGAGCAAGGCAAAGTTCGAGCGTACGAAGCCGCATGTGAATATCGGCACGATGG
>CAXBAZ010000420.1:0-4289 GCA_963973395.1 uncultured Acidimicrobiaceae bacterium | reverse complement strand
CCTGGTCGGCGACCTGATTGGTGAACGGCACGTCGCCCTGGGCGGTGATCACGTAGTCGCCGATCATCGTGGAGCCGAGCTCCGACCGGAACGACTCCTTCAACGATTCGGCGACGACGCTGGCCATCGCGATCAGGGCGAGCCCGATCATCAGTCCGGCGGCCGTCGACGCTGTGCGCTTGTTGTTGCGTGCCGAGTTCTCGCGCGCCATGTGCCCGGTGATCCCGCTGCCCGGAACATGCTCCAGTGGCGCCCCGAGCAACGAGGCGGCGGGCGTGGAGAACAGCGGTGCGAACATCGACACCGCCACGAAGATCAGCACCGCGCCGAGTCCGAGCGAGAGCAGCGGTAGTGCGACTCCACTGCCGGCGACGCCGTACCCGACGGCTGCGATGCCGAGGACCGACAGGACGATCGCGATGATCGTGCGCCGGGTACCTTCTCCCGATCCGAAGCGGAAGCCGGCTCGCATCGCCGCGACGGGCGGCACGGTGGCCGCTCGCCGTGCGGGCGTCAGCGACGCCATCATGGTGACGCCGATGCCCACGATCGCGGCGGCGATGATCGTGCGCGGGGCGAGCGTGATGTCGAAGCTGGGGAGTCCGAACCCGAGGCTGTTCATGAGTTCGCGCAACCCGAGCGCGAGGACCACGCCACCTCCGAGACCGACGACCGATGCCACGATGCCGATGAGCAACGACTCGAGCAGCGCGCTGAAGCGAACCTGTGCCGAGCTCGCTCCGAGTGCCCGGATCAGCGCCAGTTGGCGGACCCGCTGTCCGAGGAGGATGTTGAACGTGTTGCTGATGATGAACACGCTGACGAACACCGCGACCAGCGCGAACGCGAGCAGCACGTTGCCGAAGATGTCGACGACGGCCGAGAAGTCGTCCTGGCTCTCGGCCACCACCACGTCACCCGGCACGGCCTCGACATCGCCGGGCAGCACCTGCTCGAGCCGATCGATCAACACGTCGGTCTCGGTGCCGTCGGACACGATCTGGATCCACTGGACGACGCCCTCGCTGTCGTCGAGGCGCTGGATCTCGTCGAGTGTCAGCGACACGATGACCCCGCCAGTGAGTTCTCGTTGCCGAAGCGCGTCATCCCGACGAGTTCGAACGACTCACGGCCTGCTCCGCCCACGAGGTCGTAGCGCTCGCCGACCACCAGGTTCTCCCGGTCGGCGGTGCCGACGTCGATGGCGAACTCGCCCGGCCCGGTGGGGGCGCGGCCGTCGACGACGGTCAACGGGTTGATCGAGTCGGTCCAGTTGTACGAGAGGATCGGTGCGCCGAACGTCTGGATCGGATCGCCGTTGGCCTTGACCGGGACGATCTTGAGGCTCTGTAGTGCAGCGTCGATCTCCTCGACGCCGTCCACCCCGGCCAACACGTCGACCAGGCCTTCGTCGATCATCCCGGACGCGAAGGCGTCTTCGTCGAACTCGTTCACGGCGCGGACCTCGACGTCGACCTCGGAGATCGACTCCTCGACGATGGTGTCGAACGTCTGGGCGAGGCCGTCGCTGAGTACGAACGAGGCGACCACGAAGCTGACACCGAGGATCACGGCGAAGGTGGTGAGGAAGAACCGCAGCTTGTTCGCGAGCAGGTTCCGGATGCTGAGGGTGAACATGGCGTTCATGTCACGACTCGAGACCCTTGATGCGGTCGATGACCTGCTCGACCGTCGGCGACTCCAACCGTCCGACGAGTTTGCCGTCGCGCAGGAACACCACGACGTCGGCGAACGATGCGGCGCCCGGATCGTGGGTCACCATCACCACCGTCTGGTTCCAGTCGTCGACCGCCCGACGCAGGAACCCGAGGACCTCGTGGCCGCTCTTCGAGTCGAGGTTGCCGGTCGGTTCGTCCGCGAAGATGATGTCGGGCCGGGAGACGAGGGCACGGGCGACGGCGACCCGCTGCTGCTGGCCGCCCGACAGTTCGTCGGGGCGGTGGCGCAACCGCTCGTCGAGCTCGAGGCTCCCCACGACCTGGTCGACCCACGCCGGGTCGGCGGTTCTCCCGCCGAGCAGGAGGGGGAGCAGGATGTTCTCCTCGGCGGTCAACGTGGGCACCAGGTTGAACGCCTGGAAGATGAAGCCGAGCCGTTGCCGACGAAGCAGGGTGAGTTGTTTGTCGGACAGTTCCGAGATGAGGGTGTCACCGATGCGTGCGTCGCCGGCGCTGACCGTGTCGAGGCCGGCCATGCAGTGCAGCAGGGTCGACTTCCCCGACCCGGACGGACCCATGATGGCGGTCAACTTCCCGGCCTCGAACCCGACGTCGACGTGATCGAGGGCCACGACCCGGGTGTTGCCCTCCCCGTAGATCTTGGTCAACCCGTCGGCTCGAGCTGCCATCGTCACCCCGCCGACCGGGGCTCCGGTCGGCGCCGTGGTCAGCGTGGATGTGTCGTTCATGTCGGACCTCCTGTGACGTCTTCCATTCCAACGCGGCGCCACGCCGGTCGGTAGGGCCCAAGGTCCGAGACCCGCCGGAACGGCCGTGATCAGCGCTCGTGGTCCGCTCAGACCCGGTCGCGATGGATCTCGAGCGCGGTGCCGCGGACGAGCGTGTGGCGACCACCACGGATGGTGACGGCGAGCGGGTCCCCTTCGGTGAGCTCGTACCGTTCGAGCCGGTGGGCGAGACGCACGCGGAGCTGGCGGTCGTGGAAGCGGAGCGAGAAACCCAGCGATCGGTACCGCGCCGGCAGGCGCGGGTCGATGGTCAGTCGTCCGTCGAAGTCGCGGACGCCGCCGAAGCCGAACACGAGCCCCATCCACCCGCCGGCGGCGGACGCGATGTGCACACCGTCGGTCGCGTTGCCCGCGACGTCGGCGAGGTCCATCAGCAACGCGAAGTCGAGGTAGCGGCAGGCCGCCTCCTCGTCGCCGATCTCCGATGCGACGACGCTCTGGATGCTCGCGGACAGCGACGAGTCACCGGTGGTGATCGGGTCGTAGTACTCGAAGTTCCGACGCTTCTGTTCCAGCGTGAACTCGTTGCCCAGCAGCAACATCGCCATCACGACGTCGGCCTGCTTGAGCACCTGCCGGCGATAGATCGTGATGGGGTGGTGGTGCAACAGCAGGGGGAACTGCTGCGACGGCGTCGCCTCCAGATCCCACCGCTCGTGGGAGAGGAACGTGGCGTCCTGCGGCGTGATCCCGCTGCCGGGATCGTGGGGGACGAACATCCGAGCCGCCGCCCGGTCCCAGTCGTCGAGCTCCGAGGGCACGAGCGCCAGATCTCCGGCGAGCCGGTCGAACGCGTCGGGTTGCTCGTCGGCGAGCCGACGCATCGCCACGGCCGCGTAGTTCAGGTTGAGCCGCGCCATCAGGTTGGTGTACGCGTTGTCGTCGACCATCGCCGTGTACTCGTCGGGGCCCGTCACCCCGTGGATGTGGAAGCAGTCGTCGTCGCCGTAGAAGCCGAGGTCGTGCCACACCCGAGCGGTTTCGACGAGGATCTCGCCACCCGTCTCCGCCAGGAAGCCGGTATCACCCCGCACGTCGATGTACCGCCGGATCGCGTAGGCGATGTCGGCGTTGAGATGGAACTGGGCCGTGCCCGCCTGGTAGGAGGCCGACGCCTCGTCGCCGCGGATCGTGCGCCACGGGAACAGCGCACCCCGCAGGTCGAGCTCGCGAGCTCGCACGCGGGCGCTCGGCAACATGCTGTGGCGGAAGCGGAGCAGATTCCGTGCGATGCGCGGCTGGGTGTACGCGAGGAACGGCAGGACCCAGGTCTCGGTGTCCCAGAAGTAGTGCCCGTCGTACGCATCGCCGGTCAGGCCCTTGGCCGGGATGCCGGCGCCCTCGGCCCGCCAGGTCGCCTGCGCGAGGTGGAAGAGGTTCCAGCGCACGGCCTGCTGCATACGAACCGGATGGCGGACCGTGTCCTCGAGGGTCACGTCGGCCCGGTCCCAGAAGCGGTCGAGGCAGGTGCGCTGTGTCGCGAGGAGTGCCTCGAAGCCGTCACCGAGCACACGGTCGAGCGCGGTGTGGCACCGCTCGGCGAGTTCGTCGACCGACCTGCTGCGGGAGGTCTGGTAGACGACGTACTTCTCCATTCGGATCGCGACCCCGGGTTCGGCGGCGACGGTGAGCACCAATTCGGAGTCGTCGGCATCGGCCGTCAGTAGAACCTCGTGCGGACTGGCGACGTCGAGGACGTGATCCACGCCCACGGCGAGCGTCATCCCGCTGTTCACCGTCCGATAGCCGAGCATCAAGCGGTCGTCCTCGGCGTCGACGAGCCGGGGCTCGAGCACCCGCC
>CAXBAZ010000419.1:0-4298 GCA_963973395.1 uncultured Acidimicrobiaceae bacterium | reverse complement strand
TCGTACGATGCCGTGACACCGTCGGCCAGGGCGGTGCGGTATCCCTCCGGGCCCACTCCGAGCCACGGGTGATCGGCGACGATCCGCAGACCCACCGCCCATTCGTCGAGGCGCGACCCGGCGCCGCCGGTGCGCTCGGTCACCGAGCCGGTGCGCCCCGACACCAGAGCAAACGCTGCACCGGTCACTACGGCCGCAACCGGCAACGCCAGCCGGCCAAATGTCTGCCTGCTGGGAGGTCGCGTCGCGAGCACGACGACCCCACCAAGGCCGATCGCCAGCCACGCAGCACGCGTGCCGGTGCCGATCAGGGCGGCGGTGCCCAACGCCGCCGACAGCGCGGCCAACCATCGCCACACGATGCTCTCATCGCTGACGATCGCAGCGACGCCGACCGGGAGCACCAGACAGAGCGCCGCGCCGAGGAAGGAAGCCGATCCGTACGGACCACCCAGCCGGTCGGTGTTGCTGGTCGTCTCGATCAGCGGATGCCATCGCTCGATCAGCGCGTACAGACCGAGCGCGATTCCAGCGCCGACGGTCCAGCGCGCGAATCGTGCAAGCCGCCCTGGATCGGCCAGGCGCGACCCTGCGACGAGTGCTGCGCAGAAGAGGACCCAGGTGGCGACGCCGAGATGGCGTTCAGGCGTACCCGTCCAGGCGTAGAACGGCTCGCGGCCGACGACCGCGGCGATCGACAGAACCACCAGGAGACCGACGAACACACGCAGCGCCCGCCCATCGAGGCTGTTGCTCGGCTCGCGGCCGGCCGCCCACCAGCACACCACGACCGCCAGCGAGACCGCCGCGAACTTCGCGACAACGAACGGGTACCAGCCGGCCGGGTCGACCGCGACGACCGACAACAACACCGCCAAGCCCGCCGCGTCCGCGGGCACCACCGAGCCTCGCGCGGTCACCTCCACACCCTTACACGCCCACCTCACCCATTCCGTTCCGGCCCCGCCCCAATCGGGGACTCTTGGAGGCCCGCGTCATAGCCACGCAACCTGGTCGCCGAAGTCCCACGTGGCGGACATCGTGACGTGCCCCACGGCGGCCGATCGATCGTCACCCCACATTCGACACAGCCGACTCGCGGCGCTTCGGCCACGATCAACAACCCGGGCCGTCATCCAACGTCGCCTGCCGCCACCGCGGTCGTGTCCGATCCCATCCGGGCGTCCCCGCTCAGAACCGGGAGTGCCCCAGTAGCGCGAGGCTCTTCGCGCCGTATCGTGCGGTCCGGTCGGTCGTCGTCTGCCGCTCAGGCCGACGGGGTCTTGCAGGGCGCTCGTGGTAACGCCGTGGTAGCGGACGGCGCACAATCAGACGTCACGGGACGAAACGAGCTGGACGGCGAATCTGTGTTTGCCGTGGTAGAGCACTACGAGCCGACACGAGGCACCACCAACTGGACCCGCCCGGGGCGCTTCCTCAACCGTGAGTCGCAGGTTCGATCCCTGCCTGGGGCGCTCCACGGGACACTGAACCCGACATACCGAAGGTCGTGTCCCGGCCGAATCGTCAGCCGCCACCGCGCGCTTCGACGAACCGGACCACGTCGGGATACGGGCGGCGATCGGGCTCCTCGATGGGGCGCAGACGCTGCTGTGGCATGCCGATCGGTATCAGGTAGCAGCACATCTGCTTGGGACCGAGTCCGAGCACCTCGGTGGCCAAGTCCTGGTTTTCGACGATCGAGTGTCCCGAAGCAACACCGAGATCCGCGGCGGCGAGCATCATTTGCATGGTCGCCTGTCCGAGGTCGTAGTGGAGAGTATCCCGATCGGTCGGAGTCGGGTCGTCGGCGACCAGCGCGATCGTGGCCGCCGATCGAGCGACGTGCGCCGCGCCTCGCCACACGCCCGAGAGCCGTCTGAGCTGATCGCGTTCGGTGACGACCACGAACGTCCACGGCTGCCAGTTCCTCGACGACGGCGTACGCCTGCCCGCCTCCAGAATCCTCCTGAGCACCTCGTCGGTCACCGGCACATCGGCGAACTCTCGAACGTCTCGCCGGCTGCGGACGGCGTCCCAGGTCTCCATGTATCGTCCTCCTCGATCGTTCGACGGCTCCATACCCGAACCGACAGAGGTTCATCCGACCGCCGTCATCGTGGTTCGAATTCGTCTGCCCCGGGCGCTGTCGGGGTAGACCTGGATCCGTGAGCGAACCGACGGCCATTGGAACCGATCCCATCACCGAGCGCTACGTCGTCGTCGCATCCGACGGCTCTCCGGGTGCACTCGGAGCGGCAACCGTGGCCGCCGAGCTGTTCGGACAGGTGG
This sequence comes from uncultured Acidimicrobiaceae bacterium, assembly GCA_963973395.1. Classification (GTDB taxonomy): domain Bacteria; phylum Actinomycetota; class Acidimicrobiia; order Acidimicrobiales; family Ilumatobacteraceae; genus Ilumatobacter. Next base: position 2,006 of record CAXBAZ010000419.1, on the reverse strand, counting down.
CCCGTTTCGAGATCGTCACCGTCATTCCACGACCGCGCGTGCCGGGCGACGATGCGACCGGCTTTGCCGGTCCTGCGCTCGATCCCGACGAGGTCGCCCGGCTGAACGACGAGCATCGGGTCGAGGGCGACGGGATCGTGGCCGCGACCGCGCGGCATCTCGGCCCGCAGCCGGCGGCAATGCGGGTGCTCATGGGTGATCCGGCCGAGGCACTGCTCGCCCACATCCGCGACGTGCGACCGGACGTGGTGGTCGTCGGGGCCAGCGGCCACGGGCGGCCGGCCGGAACCTTGCTCGGGTCGGTCGCTTGGAAGCTGGTCGCCGACGCGAGCTGTCCCGTGCTCGTGGCACCGCGGTCGGCGATCCCCGCCGACCCACCCGCTCCGGGTGACGACTGATCCCACTACGACGACAGGCTGCGTGCCCAAGCGCTCCGAAATGCCGTGCTCGAGACCGCTCGCGTGTGCCCGGGTCGTGATCCGGGCAGACTCAACGGGTGGTGCTCGCTCCTCCCGTCGCTGCTGGGTCCGGTGAGCGACGTCTGCATCCGAAGGTGCGTGTGGCCTGGTGGATCGGCGGGGTGGCCTCCGATCTGGTGCTGATCACGCTCCTGACGATCGGCGTGGTGGTGCTCGACGCGAACACCGACGCGTCGGTGCCGACGGCGCTGCCGTGGAGCGCGAGCGGTCTGGTGCTGGTCAGCGTGGTTCTGCGGACCTGGTACGTGGGTGCTGCGTATCGGGCGTGGAAGTATCGACTCACCGCGGAGGGGATCGAACTCCATCACGGTGTGTTCTGGAAGCAGGCGTCGGCGATGCCGTATCACCGCCTGCAGCAAGTCGACGTCGGCCAGGGTCCGCTCGAGCGCTGGTTCGGGATGTCGAGCGTCCAGTTGCGCTCGGCCGCAGCGACGACCGATGCGTCGATCCCGGGGATCTCGCAGGCCGAGGTCGAGGATCTGCGGCGGCTCCTGATGCGGCGCGCCGGTCGAGATGACGGCACCTGAGCCCGCCGGGTCCGATCCCGCCGGGTCCGGTCCTCCCGCGTTCGATCTCCCCGAGGACGTTCCGCAGGTGGCGACTCGTCGTCTGCATCCGCTGAGTCCGCTCGTCTCGGGCCTGTTCTTCGTCGTTCGAGCCTGGCCGATCGCACTGCTGTCCATCGCCCGTGGCGTGTGGTTGCCGATGTTGGCGATCGCCGCGGGGCTCGTGGTCTGGCAATGGTTGGTCTGGCTGCGCACGAGCTACGGGATCGGATCGGACGGACTGACCGTCCGATCGGGGATCTTGTGGCGGAACATCCAGGTGGTACCACCGCAGCGGGTCCAGCAGGTCGAGGTACGTCGCCAGCTCCGTCATCGCGTCACCGGGCTGGCCGTCGTACGCATCGGACTCGCCGGAGGAGGAACCAACGCCCAGGTCGACCTCGACGCGCTGTCGGACCGCGACGCCGAGGATCTGGCGAGCACGCTCGAACGGTGGCGCTCCCGTCATCGGAACGCCACCGACGCGGGTGACGGCGCGTCCATGGCGCCAGCGTTGCTCGTGACCGATGCCGGTGAGGTGATTCCTCCGCCGCCCGCGCAGCTGCCGCCGCCGGCTCGACCTCCGCTGTTGCGGCTGAGGGCCGGCCAGCTGGCGATCGGGGGACTCACGAGCCGATCGTTGTGGCTCGCGCCGTTCGTCGCGCTCGCCGCCGTCGTGCAATTCGTCAACGACAGCCAGTTCGCCGTCGACTCCACCGACACGGCGAGGTCGGTCGTGTCCGACGCTTCGCCGGTCGTCCTGCTCCTCCTCGTCCTGCTGGTCGGGCTCGTCGTCGCGGCAGTCGGCACGGTGGTCAACCACTACGGCCTCGTGGTGGAGGAGGTCGACGACGACCTCGTCGTGCGGCGCGGGCTTCTCGACCAGCGCACGGTGACGATCCCGCGCGACCGCGTGCAGTACGTCGAGCTCGCCGCTCACGTGGTCCGGCGTCGGCTCCACCTCGCGTCGTTCGACGTCCGC
>CAXBAZ010000418.1:0-4318 GCA_963973395.1 uncultured Acidimicrobiaceae bacterium | reverse complement strand
GGCAGCGATCCTTGCAGAGGCAACACGCGCCGCCGGCGTCAACGTCACGCTCGGGCTCCCGATCATCCGCACCTCGGTCGACCACGGCACCGCGTTCGACATCGCCTGGACGGGACAGGCCTTCACCGACTCGCTCCACCACGCGCTCGCGTTCGCGGGCAAGCTGGCCGGGCGGGCGAAGGATGCACACCCGGGGTGACGTTCAGGCGCCGGCGGCGAGCGCCTCGGGCTCGATCGGGGCGCGGTCGCGGTAGTCGGCCCACTCCCACTCGGTGCCGTGCTCGTCGAGCAGTTCGAGGAACGGTTCGGGCGGCAGCGCCTCGGGCCCGACGACACCGGACGCGGACCACGCACCGTTCGCCATGAGCTCGATCGCCACCGCCGGCATCACCGCGGTCTGCCACACCACCGCCTGGTGGCCGAACTCCTTCATCGACCAGGCGTTGTCGACGATGTGGTAGAGGTACACCTCGCGCGGCTCGCCGTCGAGACCGGTGCCCTGCACCCAGGTGCCCGCACACGTGCGGCCGCGCATCTTGTCGCCCAGGTCGGCCGGGTCGGGGAGCGCGGCGGCCACCACGTCGCGCGGGGACACCTTGACACCGCGCACCTCGACCGGTTCGGTCGACACCAGCTCGAGCTTCTGCAGCGTCTTGAGCACGTTGATGAAGTCGTCGCCGAGGCCGTACTTGAACGTGACCCGCTCGACGTCGATCCACCGCGGGATCAGGATCACCTCTTCGTGTTCGACGTTGACGCACTGGAGCGGCCCGATGCCCTCCGGGAACGTGAACACCTCGGGCTCGCTGAACGGCTCGGTGGTGAACCACCCCCGTTCGCGTTCGTAGATCACCGGCGGGTTGAGGCACTCTTCGATCGTCGTCCAGATCGAGAACGTGGGGGCGAAGTCGTAGCCGTCGACGACGAGGTCGGCGCCGTCGCGAACCCCGATCTCCTCGATCTTCGAGAACAGGTGGTCGGCGGCGTAGCGGGCGGCGACGTCGGAGAAGCCGGGCTCGACGCCCATCCCGACGAGCGCCATCAGCCCCCGGTTCTTCCACAGCGGATGCTGGGCGAACTGGGCGTCACCGAGGCGTCGGCCGGTCTTCTCGTACGGCTTCGTCGGATGCGGCTCGCTCATGTGCATCGCCATGTCGACGTAGTGGCACCCGGCGGCGAACGCGCCCTGGAAGATCGGCGGGTTGAACCGTGGGTCGCACGCATTGAGGATCACGTCGGCCCGGCACTCCCGGGCGAGCTCGGCGACGGAGACCTCGTCGGACGCATCGACCCGGGCCGCCTCGATCCGGCCGCCGTCGACGTCGGCCGCCGTCAGCACCGCCGCTTCGGCCTTGCCGACGTCGATGTCGCTGACCGTGATGTGTTCGAAGGCCGCCCGGCGCGACGCGATCGCCGTGAACGCCGAGCCCACCCCACCGGAACCGATCACCAAGACGCGCATCGGCACACGCTAGCCGTCGGGAATCGACCACGGTCGTCCGGCGTTGCGCTGGTACCATGCGGGCAGCATCAAGAGCGGTTCGTGCGCCACGCGGTTCACGGGCCCGGCAACCTGGGCAGCGCCCCCAAGGTGCCTCCCACGTCATTGGTGCATCGATGACGTGGAATGTGGTCGGCTCGCCGACAAACCGGCGTTCGGCCGCTCGCGATGCTCCACGAGAAGCGACGACGAGAGGACGAACGTGACGAGAACTGCGCTGCCGGTCACCGGTGCGTGGCAACCCGGCGACGACCCCGGTTGTCGCCACTTCGTCACGTTCGCCACCGAGCATCCGTTCGCGGTCGAGAGCGGCGCGGTGCTGCGCGATGTCACGATCGCGTACGAGACGTGGGGCACGCTCAACTCGGATGCGTCGAACGCGATCCTGCTGCTCCATGCCTGGACCGGCGATTCCCACGCCGCCGGACGCGCCGGTCGGGGCCACGAGGCCCCCGGATGGTGGGACGACGTGGTGGGGCCCGGCAAGCACATCGACACCGACGAGTGGTTCGTCGTGTGCCCCAACGTGCTCGGCGGATGCCAGGGAACGACCGGCCCTGCGTCACCGCACCCCGATGACGGCAGGCCGTACGGGTCCCGCTTCCCGGTCATCACGATTCGCGACATGGTGCGGGCGCAGGCCCAGCTCATGCCTCACCTCGGCATCGCCGCGTGGGCATCGGTCGTCGGGGGATCGATGGGCGGCATGCAGGTGCTCGAGTGGGCGACGACATATCCGAAGCGGGTCCGTTCGATCGTGCCGATCGCCAGTTGCATGCAGGCCAGCGCGCAGCAGATCGCGTGGGGGGTGATCGGGCGGCGCTCGATCCGCCTCGACCCGCGCTGGCGGGGAGGCGACTACTACGACGCCGAACCCGGCGACGGTCCCGCGGAGGGTCTGGCCATCGCCAGACAGGTCGCGCAGGTCACCTTCCGGAGCGACAACGCGTTCACCGAGCGGTTCGGCCGGAACCTGACCGATCGGGCCCGGCTGGGCGACACGTTCGGCCTCTGGCAGGAGTTCGAGGTCGAGCGATACCTCCAGTACCACGGCGACAAGCTGGTCCGCCGATTCGACGCGAACAGCTACCTGATCATCGGCAAGGCGATGGACCTGCACGACATCGCCCGTGGCCGCGGCACGGTCGAACGGGCGATGGCCCGGATCAACGTGCCCAACCTCACGATCGGGATCAACAGCGACATCCTCTACCCGCCGTACCAGCAGGAGCACCTGTCACGGCTGTTGACGCGCGTCGGGATGATCAGCGAGTACTTGGAGGTCGACTCGATCCACGGCCACGACGCGTTCCTGATCCACTTCGACGAGATCGGCGAACCGATCTCGCGCTTCCTCGCACGACTCGACTGACCGACTCGACCGACCGACTCGACTGACCGACGCGACTGACCGACTCGACTGACCGACGGTGCCCGAGGGACTCGAAGCAGAGCTGTACCGCCGCTCGGCCGAGCGGGCGCTGCACCGGACGATCGGCTCGGTCGACGTCGACGGTCGTCAACCGATGGCGCCCGAGCTCCGTACGGCCCTGCCAGGGGCGGAGTTCACCAGCGCCGATCGGGTCGGCAAACTCGTCGTGCTCGGCATCGACGGATCGGCGGCCGGCTCGCTCGGCCTGCACTTCGGCATGACCGGCCGACTCGTCGTCGACGGGGAGGCTGCGATCACCGAACTGGAATACGCCAGCGGTCGCGACGACGCTGCCTGGGACCGGCTCACGATCCGGTTCGTCGACGGGGGAGTGCTGCGGGTCAACGATCCCCGCCGGTGGGCGAAGTTCGTGCTCGATCCGACACTCGCCCATCTCGGGCCCGACTTCCTGTCCGTCACCGCCGACCACCTGTCGGCGGCGTTCGGCCGGCGCCGCGCGCCGGTGAAGACCGTGCTGCTCGACCAGGCCGTGGTCGCCGGCTACGGCAACATGTGCGTCGACGAGGTGCTGTGGCAGATCGGGCTGTCGCCGCTCACGCCGGCCCGGGAGGTTCCGTCCGCGGCGATCCGACGGCTCACCGAATTCGCCCCGGGGCACCTGCTCGGCATGCTCGAACGAGGTGGGAGCCATCGGGGCACGATCGACCCCGCGGTACGTGCCGCGGTACCCGGCTGCCCTCGCGACGGAACTCCGATGCGTCGCGACCAGGTCGGCGGCCGGACGACGATCTGGTGTCCGTCGCAGCAGCATCAGGGTGCACCGATCGTGGCAGACTGGGCGCAGCGTGACGACCACCCTCCCGTTCCACCAGCTCGCGACGATCGGTGACCCCGACGGTACGCGGACCGTCACGTCGATCATCGCGCTGCTCGTGGCGCTGGGCGTGGGCCTGGCGATGTTGGCCGTCTGGTTGCACCGCACGACCCGCCCCGATCCCGAGTTGCTCGCCCCGCTCGAGGTCATGGGCGAGCGCAAGTGGCGACGGGCCGACCCCGTCGCCCAGCGACGGACGCTCGATGCCGTTCGTCCGCAGAATGCCCGACCGCTCGAGCCGAGCTCCGCGCCGCCGGTGCTCGACGAGTCGTTCGACGCCGGCCCGACCGGCGCCGGGTTCGATGATCTGCACGCCGACACCGACGACCCGGAGCCCGATGACAGCGGCGCCGAGTCGGACGCTGGTGCGCGCGACGGCTCCGGGCCGACGCCCGGCGACGTCACCCCGCAGTTGCTCCACCGACCGGACGACGACGACTTCGAACACGAGATCGATCCGGACGTGTTGGCCGCGGCGGCGGCAGAACTCGACGCCGAACTCCACCGTCGCGGCGAACACGCCGACGGTTGAGCGGCCGCGAGCGGCTCG
>CAXBAZ010000417.1:0-4319 GCA_963973395.1 uncultured Acidimicrobiaceae bacterium | reverse complement strand
GCGGCGCCGCGGACGGGCGGAAGCGTCCGGTGTCGACGATCGTGATCGGCGATCGAAGCGCAGCGAGCGTCGGCACGAGCGTCCGTGCCGACTCCGCGACCGCTTGCCCCGCCTCACCGGCCCGAGCCGGCGCCGGGATCAGGCGAAGGCCCGAGTCGGCGAGCCGCGTGAGCCGCTCCACGTCCGGCCATGCGCCGTCGAGCACCCGTGTGACGACGGTCGACAACGACGGCGTGACCGGCATGTCGAACCAGGCAGCCAGATCACCGCCGGACGGATCGGCCTCGACGAGCACGATGTCGTCCGACGCCGGCCATGCCGACGCGAGCGCGATGGCGGTGGTCGTGCAGGCATCGCCGGCCACCGCCACGATCGTCATCAGCCGTCGCCCTCCTGGCCGGCCCCCTGCTCGGTCGCGGGATCGATGCCCGGATCGACCAACACCACCCGAACGTCGTCGGCGGCCGCGACACGAGGGGCATCTGCGACGGCCACTTCGACCGAGAGGGCGCCGCCGTCCTCGCCCTCCGCTCCTCGACGCACGACTCGACCGTCGGTGACGAACAGCTCGCTCGAACCTTCTTCGACGACGACCACCAACACCTGAGATCGTGTGCTCAGACCGGCCGGAACGCGAGTGGCCCTGATCTCGACCGCGACGACGCCGGCGCCGTCGGAGACCAACGGTGTCGGCTGCACCAGCTGATCGAAGATCAACGTGCCCGAGGGGAGGTACACGCGGGCGTACCGGTTGACGACGAGCGCGATGTCGTCCGCCGCGACCGCCGGCACGGTGGGGTCGAGATCGACATCGACGATCCGGAGGTCGTCGCTCGTCACGACTTCGCCGGCGCGCACGTTCCGAACGAGCTGGAGGACTTCGGTCGTGTCGTCGAGCGATGCGTACAGGAGGACATTTCCCCCGATCGCGATCGCTGCCAGGATCGCACCGGCCGCCAGCCGCGACCGCCGGCGAGATGCAGGCCGAAAGCCGCGCGCTTCGGCCCGATCGGCCGGCTCGGGTGGCCGCTCGACGGGGCGACGTTCGTTCACCGCCACCGCAGGGATCCTTCGAAGGTCGCCAGGATGAGCACGAGCGCAGCGCCGGCGACGAGACCGGGCGCGAACGGCATCTCGGATCGCCGACGCACGAGTGCCACCGCCGCAGTGATCGCGCTCGCGATGCAGAGGGCGACCACCGAATGCCTCCAGTCGACCAGACCGAGCGCGGCGCCGAGCGAACCCGCAAGTTTCACGTCGCCGAACCCGAGCGCAGCCGGCGAGGCCAGGTGAGCAGCCAGGAGCGGCACTGCGAACGCTGCTGCGCCGAGCAGCACGTCGGGCACGGCGCCGATGCCTTCCGTACCGATCATCACGACGACCACGACCCCGGTCGGCACGAGTGACGCCAGCACCACACGATCGGGGATGCGCTGACCGGTGAGGTCTCGGACGACTGCGATCGTGGCCACGCTCAGTGCGGTGACCACACCCGTCTCGAGCCACCACGCCTCGGTCAACCGCCACGGCACCGCGCCGACGATCGTCAGGATCGCGACGGGGACGGCCGTTGTCACGCCCGGTGGCGCAGGCGTCGCCGATCGAAGCCTGGATCGTCGAAGAAGCGTGAGAGATGACATTGGTTTCCGCCGTGGTCTGCGAACAATAGTCGAGGCGAACGACCCTCTCGGCCGGGCGGGTCGTTGGGCACTTCGGAGTGAGGGGAACGGCACCCGCGAACGGGAAAGCGGTGAACGATCCGCGAACACGTCGGGCCGCGTGTGTGGGGCCTCGTCAGATCGGGCACGATGGTGACATGAGCGACACGAACGTCCCCACCACCGACGAGCTCAAGCTCCGCCTCACGCCCCAGCAGTTCCATGTCACCCAGGAAGCCGGCACCGAACGGCCGTTCACCGGCGAGTTCTGGGATACCAAGGATCCCGGCACCTACCACTGCATCGTGTGCGGCACCGAGCTGTTCGACTCCGACACCAAGTTCGACGCCCACTGCGGTTGGCCGAGCTTCTACGAGTCGCTCGGTACCGACAAGATCGAGTACATCGAGGACCGCTCGCTCGGCATGAGCCGCACCGAGGTGCGCTGCGCGAACTGCCACGCCCACCTCGGTCACGTGTTCCCCGACGGTCCGCCGCCGACCGGCAATCGGTACTGCATCAACTCGGCCAGTCTCGGCCTCGAACGCCGTCCCGCCTGATCCGTCGTTCCGGTCGGCTCCGCGAGCGGGGCGGCCGGATGCGAGACTCGTCGGATGATCGTCGACTGGGCGGATGCCGAACTCCGACTGACCGAGCACGTCAGCGTGCTCGTCGGGGCCGACAACGGGAAGTACCCGTCGGGCAACTCGCTGGTCGTGCGCGGCGACGGTGAGGCCGTCATCATCGACCCGTCGATCGAGGTCGTCGCGCGTGGTGGTGCCCCGGTACGCGTCGACGCCGTCATCAACTCGCACAGCCACGAGGACCACATGCCCGGCAACGGCTTCTTCACCGACGCCAAGGTGCACATCCACGACGACGACCTGCCGGGGGCACGAAGCCTCGACGGGCTGATGGACGTGTACGGGCTCACCGGCTCACCGCGCGAGGAGTTCTCGCGCGAGGTGGTCGAGGAGTTCAACTACAGGCCGCGGCCCGACGCGGAAGGTTTCGTCGACGGCCACGTGTGGGATCTCGGACGAACCCAGGTCGAAGCCGTGCACCTCCCCGGCCACACCCGCGGTCACAGCGGGTTCCGGATCTCGGGCGGCGTGTTCTTCCTGTCCGACATCGACCTCACCGGGTTCGGGCCGTACTACGGCGACGTCTGGAGCGACCTCGAACAGTTCGAGGCGTCACTCGAACAGGTCCGCGACGAGCAGGCCGACTACTACGTCACGTTCCATCACAAGGGTGTGATCGAGGGCCGCGACGCGTTCGTGTCGCTGCTCGACGACTTCGCAGCGGTGATCCCGCGGCGCCACGATGCGATGCTCGAGTTCCTCCGCGAGCCGCACACGATCGACGAGATGGTCGCCCACCGGTTCATCTACCGGCCGCACGTGCAACACGTGTTCGCCGACAGCGTCGAACGCCGGTGTGCGGCGATGCACGTGCAGCGGATGCTCGTCCGCGGCGAGGCGACCGAGGTCGCCCCAGGCACGTTCCGGACCACCTGACCTCCGGCCACGTCAAGCGATGTCGACGATGTCGGCGACGGCGGTCAGGCGATGTCGGCGACGGCGGTTCGGTACTCGGCGATCCGGGCGAGATGGCCGTCGACGTCGGTGTCGCCGGCGTTGTGCGTGGCGACCGCCAGGTGGGTGGCGCCGAGATCCTTCCAACGCCGGGCGTGGCTCTGCCAGCGCTCCGGAGTGCCTCCGCCCCACTGGGCCTGGGCCCGAATCTCGAACCCGTCCCACGACCGGCCCGTCGCTTCGCGTACGCGACGCATCTCCGCGATCCGGTCGGCCATCTTGTCGTTCGGACTGCCGAGTGGGAGCCAGCCGTAGCCGAGGAGTGCACACCGGTCGAGCAACGCCGGTGCCGAGCCGCCGAACAGCACCGGGACGGGCTCGGTGGGGCGGGGCAGGATGCTCGCGTGTTCGAACGAGTGGAACTCGCCGTGGTAGCTGAACACGTCTTCGGTCCAGAGTCGGCGCATCAAGTCGACCTGCTCCTCCTGCCGCCGGCCCCGGTTGCCGAAGTCTTCGTTCAGAGTGTCGTACTCGACCGAGTTCCATCCGACCCCGATGCCGAGCTTCAACCGGTTGCCCGACAGGATCGCGACCTCCGCCGCCTGTTTCGCGACGAGCACGGTCTGGCGCTGCGGCAGGATCAGGATCGCCGTCACCAGCTCGACCAGCGTGGTGCACCCTGCGAGGAATCCGAACAGCACCAACGGTTCGTGGAAGGCGACGTTCGAGTCGTAGGGACCCTCGAATCCCCCGGGTCGGTTCCGATCGACACCGACCACGTGGTCGTAGATCAACAGGTGGGTGACGCCGAGCTCCTCGGCCCCCTGCGCGTACGCCGTGATCGCGCCGGGGTCGTTGCCGATCTCGTCGTGGGGGATGCCCGCGCCGATGTCCATGGAGCAGTCCTACCAGGCACCAGATCCCCGGGGGTCCGATCCGCCGACCGTGTCGTGATTCCGGGCCCGCCCGGCGCAGCTCCGCGACGAGCACCACCCGGCGCCTTTGCCGACCGCCACCGTGTCGCGAACCCGTGCCCCCGACCCCCAAACTCGCGACACCGCCCCGAACACCGGAAATCCACCGCCCACCGTGTCGCGAACCCGTGCCCCCGACCCCCAAACTC
>CAXBAZ010000416.1:0-4329 GCA_963973395.1 uncultured Acidimicrobiaceae bacterium | reverse complement strand
CGCGGTCGTCGTCGCCGAGATCGTGCTCCTGCCGGCCGGCCTGGGGGCGCCACGTACGGCCGGCTGCTTCACCGTCCTGAACGCGCTGGTGATGGCGGTCAGGATCCCGGCCGAGCAGCGTGCGCTCGCCGGCGCACGGGCCGAACCGTAACGTCCGGTGTCCGACACCGCACGTTACGGTGCCCGGTCAGCGGTCCGGGTCGGCGAACCGGTCGACGTGTTCGCGGTGGCCGGCGACCACGATCAGATCGTTCGGGCTGAGGACGGTCTCGCGGTCGGCGTACGTGAACGGCTGCCCGGCCTTCTTCACGCACACGACGGTGACCTTGTACTTGTCGCGCAGCCCCGACTCACCGAGCGGCACGCCCGACAGTTCGGGCGGTGCGGTCAGCTCGACCATCACAAAATCCTCGTCGAGCGCGACGTACTCGATCATGTCGCCGGTCACGAGGTGTGCGACGCGCTTGCCCATCTCCGCTTCGGGATACACGACGTGATGCGCCCCCACGCGCTGGAGGATCCGCCCGTGGGCCGCCGTGATCGCCTTGGCCCAGATGTTCTTCACGCCCAGGTCGACGAGCGCGGTGACGGTCAGCACGCTCGCCTCCACGCCGGTGCCGATGCAGACGACCACGGTGACGGCGTCCGCGGCGCCCACCTGCTTGAGCGCCTTGGGGCTCGTCGTGTCGGCCTGGACCACGTGGGTGAGGGCACCGGCGTGGTCCTGCACGACCGATTCGCGGGCGTCGATGCCCAGCACCTCGTACCCCATCTCGATCAACGTGTGGGCGAGCGACGAGCCGAAACGTCCGAGGCCGATGACGACGATCTCACCTTCGTGTTCGATCCGGTCGGGCGAGATGCTGCGCAGCATCGTCTGGATGATCTTCTCGGACATGACGGCTCCTGGTGCTGGTGGTGCTGCTGCTGGTGATGGTGATGGTGCTGGGGATTGCCGGTCGTGAGCGTCGATCAACCGATGATCGGTCGCTCTTCGGCGAAACGGTAGACGCGCACGCTGGGCCTGATCGCCAGCGCGGCGACGAAGGTGACCGACCCGATGCGGCCGATCAGCATGACGACGATCAGCAGGAACTGGCCGGCGCGGGGGAGTGCGCCGGTGATGCCGGTCGAGAGCCCGACCGTGCCGAACGCCGACGCCGCCTCGAAGAGTGTGTCGGTCAGGTGGAACGGCGAGATCGCGGTCAGCGTGATGGCGGTCACGAACACGATGCCGACGGCGAGCAGGGCGACCGTCATCGCCTGGCGGATCGCCGCTCCGGGGAGGCGCCGATTGAACGCATGGACGTCCTGGTGGCCCCGGACCTCCGACCACATGGCGTTGCCGAGCACCGCGAACGTCGTCACCTTGATGCCACCGCTCGTCGACGCCGGCCCGGCGCCGATGAACATCAGCGCGGTCATGAAGTTGAGGGTCGGTTCGCGCTGGGCGCCGATGTCGATCGTGTTGAACCCGGCGGTGCGAGGGGTCACGCCCTGGAACCATGCGGCCTGGAGCTTGTCCCACACGCTCAGGAGGCCGAGCGTGTCGGGGTTGGTCCATTCGGCGACGAGGACGACGGCCGGTCCGATCACCAGCAGGGCGAGCGTGGCGGTCAGCGTGATCCGGGTGTGGAGACTCCATTGGCGGGCCGGGACGCGGCGGCGCAACTCCACGAGGATCGGGAAACCGAGGCCACCGATCACGAATGCCGCGGTGATCGGGAACACGACGAACGGGTCGTCGGCGAATCGGGTGAGGCTGTCGGAGGAGAGGGCGATGCCGGCGTTGTTGAACGCGGAGATGCCGTGGAACACCGAGCTGTACGCCGCCCGCCCGATGCCGAGGTCGTCGACGGTCGCCAGGTGGCCGAACAGGATCAACGCGATCGCCCCCTCGACGACGATGGTGATCTTGGCGATCGCCGCGATGAGATAACGCAGTTCACCCATGTCGATCGCCCCGATCTCGGCCTGGGCGAGCATCCGCTGGCGGAGACCGACCCGACGCGACGCCACGATCGCCAGCACCGATCCGATCGTCATGATCCCGAATCCGCCGATCTGGATCAGTGCGAGCAGCACGAGTTCACCGAACAGCGAGAACGTCGAGACGTCGGTCGTGCCGAGGCCCGTGACGGTCGACGCCGACGTCGCCCAGAACAGTGAGTCGTGCCAGCCGGGGTGGTCGAGACCGTCGTCGATGGAGACGGGCAGCCGGAGCAGGACGGTGCCGAACGCGATGAGCGCCACGAACGCCGCGAGCACGAGTTGCGCCGGGTTGCGGGCCGCACCGAGGATCCGGCTGAAGATCACGGGCGCACCTTATGACCGCGACGCGGCTGATCGTGGCCTCTCGATGCGTTCTCACCTCGCAGGCCGCGGGCGCTAGCGTGTGCGCCCTATGGGTCAGCTCGTCGGAGTCGTCGAAAAGCCGAGCAGTGCACCGGGTGTGGTTCGGTTCGAGCTCAATCGGTCGTTGTCGGGGATGGGGCACGAACGGTTCGCCTCGCCGCTCGATGCGGTCGGCCCTCGGCCGTCGGCGGCGTTGGCGCGTGAGCTGTTCGCGACCGGCAAGGTCGCCAACGTGCACGTGTACGGCAACATGGTCACCGTCGACATCGAGAAGGGCTACGACTCGGTCGGGCTGTCCGACATCGTCCGTGAGATGTACCGCTACTGGAAACCGGGCGTGGTACCGCCGGAGTTCGAGGACGAGCCGGCCGAGGAGCCTGCCGCCGTCGAGGGCGGCGGTGACGGCGGTGACGCCGAGATGTCAGAGGCCGCGAAGTTGGTGCCGGCGCACCTGCTCGAGCGCGGCCGTGCCGCCCGCGAACGCTGGAAGGCCAAACAAGGCTGAGTGAGATGACCGGAGGGGGACTGCCCCTCCGGGCGGCTGGCGTATCGAACGTGCGTTCGATACGCTGAGATGGGTGAGTCCGCCATCCTTCGTCCCCGTTCGTGATCGGTGTCTGCCGGTCGACGAGGTGTTCGCATCGATGCTGCCCGACGCCGGGTTGGTCCGCGGACGGGTCGTCGGCTGCACCGGTCCGGCTGCGATGTCGTTGGCGGTGGCGCTTGCAGCCCGGGCGACCACGGCCGGTTCCTGGTTGGCGGTCGTCGGCGTCCCGATGTTGGGCGTGGAGGCGGCTGCCGAACTCGGGGTGCCGCTCTCGCGCCTGGTCGCGATCGACGCCGACGGCCGTCCGGCGGCGTGGGCGGAACGGGTGGGCGCGGCCGCCGATGGGTTCGATCTGATCGTCACCCGCCCGCCCTCCGGCGCCGAGCGTGTCGTGCGGAAGGTCCGACAGCGGCTGCAGGCCCGTGGGGTCGTGCTGATCGCCGTCGCCCCGTCGTCCCCGGGACTCGCGTGCGACATCGAGTTCTCCACCACCGCCGTGGAGTGGGCGGGGCTGGGCGACGGCCACGGTGCACTGGTGGGCCGCCGGGCGACGGTACGCCTCGATGGGCGTCGGGTGCCGCGACCGGTCGAGCGTGAGCTCTGGCTCCCGGGTGCGGACGGGCGCGTCACGGAGGTGGCCGGACTCGACCGGTCCGGGGACGCCGACCGACACGACCGACGCGACCGACGCGACGTGGGCGGCGAGCTCCGTCGTGCCGGATGAGGCGCCATGCAGGCCGACATCCCCCGGCTCGTCACCGTCTGGTGTCCGGATTGGCCGGTCGTCGCCGCGCAGGTCCCGTCGGGACGGCCCGCAGCGGTGTTCCGCTCGAACCGGGTGATCGCCCGCTCGCCTGCAGCGGCCGCGGCCGGGGTGCACCCGGGTGATCGACGGCGGACTGCCCAGGGTGCATGTGCAGAGCTCCTCGTCCTCGACCACGACCCCGATCGTGATGCCCGCGCGTTCGAGCCGATCGTCCGGGCGATCGCGGACATGGCACCCCGGCTCGAGGTGGTCGAACCCGGATGGGTCTGCCTGCTCGCCCGCGGGCCGGCGCGGTACTTCGGTGGCGAACTGTCGATGGCCGAACGGATGGTCGAACTCGTGTCCGACGCGACCGGCGCCCACCCGGGTGTCGGGGTGGCCGACGGTCGGGCGGCGTCGGCGATCGCTGCCCGCCGGGCCGCTCGGACGCCGACGGGTGTCGTGGTGGTCCCACCGGGCGCATCGTCCGACTACGTCGGCGGACTGCCGGTCGCCTGGCTGCGCGAGCTGGGCGAGGTCACGGCCGATCTGGTCGACCTGTTCGTGCGGCTCGGCCTGCGGACGTTGGGGCAGCTCGCGGCGCTGGCTCCCGGCGACGTGCTGGCCCGCTTCGGAGCGGAGGGACTCCACGCCCACCGGCTCGCGGGTGGTGACGACCGGC
>CAXBAZ010000415.1:0-4337 GCA_963973395.1 uncultured Acidimicrobiaceae bacterium | reverse complement strand
GGGCCTCGCCTGACGCGGGCGGCCGAACGGCGGGTGCCGGCGGTACGGCGACGCCAGTGGTCACGCCTGATCGCGGCCACGGGCACCGCGTTGGCCGGCTACGCAGCCGGAGCCGCGCTCGTGGCCGGGATCAACGCGACGGTCATCTTCGTGATCGCGGCGGTGCTCGGTCTCGGGGTGGCACCGGCGCTCGCGCTCTGGGGGTTCGTCTGGAACTTCGTGCCGCAGATCGGTGGCTTCATGGGTGGTTTCCCGCTGGTCGTGTTCGCATTCGTCCTCGGCCCTGCGCACGGCCTCTTCGCAGCGGTCGCATTCATCGCCTACCAGTTCCTCGAGAACCACGTCATCCAGCCGTCGGTCATCGGCGCGGCGATCGACATCGCCCCGTGGGGCACCCTGCTGGCGGCGGTCGCGGGCGGTGCCGCCGCCGGGGTCGTCGGCGCGGTGGTGCTCACACCGCTCGTCGGTGTCATCGGCGTCATCCGACGGGAGCTCGCCAGTGACGACTTCCCCGGCGTCACCGTGCCCGCTGCCCGTGGCGACCGGACGGCCGGCACGGCAGCCGTGGACTGAGCGACGTCAGGGCAACGGCGTGAACCCGTTCACGTCCGCGATGATGTCGGTCGCAGCGCTGGTGTAGATGCAGACCCGGCCGTTCGTGCCGATCTTGGCCAACACGGCGTTCGCCACCACGACGCCCGCCGCGGCGTAGTTGAGATTGGAGGCGTTCGGTCGGGTGGTCCCACACGGATGGACGGTGATGAAGCCGGGTGCATCAGGGAAGACGGCGGTGACGTTCAACATGACCGCCGCAGCTTCTTCGGGTACCCCGCCACGGTCGACGACGGTGAGTTCGATCGTCTCGCCGGCGTTCGACCTGCCGACGGCTCGGAAGTCGCCGTCGATGGTGTCGGCGCCGGGACCCGACCGGGTTTCCAGCACGCGTCGGTGACGATGTCGGTGGCCGCCAGCGTGTAGATGCAGACGCGGCCGTCGGCGTCGAGTTTGGCGAGCACCGCGTTGGGTACCACGAGCCCGGCCTCGGCGTAGTTGACGTTGGACGTGTTCGGCCGCTCGGCATCGCACGGGTACACGGTGATGAAGCCGGGCGCGTCGGGAAGGATGGCGGTGACGTTGAGCATGACGGCGTCGGCGTCGGCGGGCACGCCGGCGCGGCCCGCGATGTCGAGCTCCACCACCGCGCCTGCTGCCAGTCGGCCGCCACCGACGAAGTCGCCGTCGATGGTGTCGGCGCCGGGACCCGACCGGGTTTCCAGCACGCGTCCGGGAACGATCGGTCGGAACGATCCACCGTCGGGGACGTAGCCGTTGACGTCGGTGACGATGTCGGTGGCGACCAGCGTGTAGATGCAGACGCGGCCGTCGGCGTCGAGTTTGGCGAGCACCGCATTCGGCAACACTGCACCGGCCGCGTAGTTGACGTTGGACGTGTTCGGCCGCTTCGCATCGCACGGGTACACGGTGAGGAAGCCGGGCCCGTCGGGGAAGATGGCGGTGACGTTGAGCATGACGGCGTCGGCGTCGGCGGGCACGCCGGCGCGGCCCGCGATGTCGAGCTCCACCACCGCGCCTGCTGCCAGTCGGCCGCCACCGACGAAGTCGCCGTCGATGGTCTCGGCTCCGGGACCCGACCGGGTCTCCAGCACCCGCCCGGGCTCCAGCGGCACGACCGCCTCGTCGAACGGTGTGATCGGGAACACGGTCGGACGATCGTCGACCGCGCCGAGGGCCATCAGCAGAGGATCGGCGACGTCGCCGTTGTACGCGACTGCGGGCTCCTCGATCGTGCTGCCATCGACGATGCTGCGGTTGCTCGCCACCGTGCCGTCGGCACGAACCTGAGCAAGTTGCCCCGTGTCGGTCGTGACGACCCACTCCCCATCGCCGATGGCCACCAGGTCGGTCGGAATGCCTGTCACATCGGTGGTCACCGACGGACGGAGCTTGTTGCCGGCGGCATCGATCGAATATGTCACGACCTTCCCGCCGTAGTTGGTCGATACCGCCACGAGCCAGTTCCCGGTGGTCGGGTCCGCTGCCGCGACATGCGAGGCGGCAATGCCTCCGGTGCCCCCAGCCGTGTTGGCGGGGAAGTCGGCGATGTCGATCACCGCGACCTGATCGAGTTCGGAGGAGAAGATCCTGGCGGTGCCCGCCCCGATTTCGTCGAGTTGGGTGAGCATGAACTGGTCGGCGATCGCGTTGTACGCGAGCCGGGAGGAGAACGCATTGCGTGGATCGGACGATGTCGGCACCGACACGTGTGGCCCCTCGGCGAGCGACGCGCTCAGCGGCACGAGCAACACCTTCCGCTCGTACGGCGCGAGGTCGTCGCAGACTCCTTTGTTGGTCGCATGCCACAACGTGTGCGTCATCAGATACCCGCCGGTGTTCGGGTCGACGACGACGTCGGGATACCTGCTGACGCAGGCCGTGTTGTCCGCGCTGTACTGGGCAAGGCGTCGATCGGGCGAGGCGGGTACGCCGAGATCGCTGATCAACCGTCCATAGATCGACTGCTGCCGGCCACCTCCATTGACATCGCTACGTGCCACGACCAGCAGGTACTGGTTCTGCGCCGCGTTGTACACGACACGGGGCACGAACCATGAGATGGAGGTCAACCCGTGGTTGCCGTCGAAGTCGTCAGCGACGACGGTGGGGCCACTCAGCACCGCACCGGTGGCGTCGAGGCGAACGGCCATGATCTCGCCGGAGGGACCCCCGCTGGCAACGGTCGGCCGATACACCGCGAGGTACTCGTTGCGTTCCGGATTGTGCGCGATGCCGTACTGATACGCGCCGAGCGTGTCGATCGCCACCGGAGTTCCGGGCGCCAGACCTGCCGATGCCGGCGAGGAACCGGTCGCCATCGACGTCACCACGACGGTCGCAGCCAGGCCACATGCGAGTGCACGTAGAAGTTTCACGTGTTCAGCTCCATTCACCTGCAACGGGTTCCGCCGGAGGAATCGATTCGTGCTCAGCCAACTACGGGCCGGTAGCAGCGCGGTAGCAGTTCACTCAGCCGGCCGAGTCGCTCGACCTGCGTGCACGGCGACTCGGGCCGACCTCGTTCAGATCCTGCCGTCGGCGCCGGAGGAACGATCGTTCCGATTCGTTGGTACTGCATCGGATCGCGAGCTCGAGTGCAGCGTCGGCGGCATCGAGCCGGCCCAGTCGCGCCAGGACGTCGGATCGCGCTGTGTGGAAGTACACGTAGTCGTCGAGGGCGCCGGTGAGGTCGTCGGCGTGTGGGATGGCGTCGAGTGCGGCGAGCGCGGCGGCCGGCCCGTGGACGCGGTCGACGGCGATCGCGCGGTTCAGTGCGACCAGCGCGCTCGGTTGGCGCTGCAGGAGCACGTCGTACAACCGGAGGACCGCCGGCCAGTCGGTGGCCTCGAAGGTCGGTGCCGTGGCGTGCAGTGCAGCGATGGCGGCTTGGAATTGGAAGGTTCCTCCGCGCTGGTACGAATGTGCTCTCGCCAGTTCGGCCAGACCGCGAGCGATCATCGGTTGGTCCCACAGGGACCGGTCTTGGTCGGCGAGCAGGATCGGGCTGCCGTGTCGATCGAGCCGGCTGGAGCGTCGGGCGTCGGTCAACAACAGCAGGGCGTGCAGTCCGGCCACTTCCGGATCGGTCGGGGCGAGCTTGCTCAGGAGGTGGGCGAGCCAGATCGCCTCCTCGCAGAGATCTCCACGGATGAGAGCGGTGTCCGTGGCGCTGGCGTGGCCTTCGGTGAAGATCGACGAGATCACTTCGCAGACCGCACCGATGCGTTCGGCGAGCGTGTTCATGTCGGGTGGCTCGAACGGGATTCGTGCGGCTCTGATCTTGGCCTTGGCGCGAGTGAGCCGGCGCGTCATGGTCTCCTCGGAGACCAGGAAGGCGCGGGCGATCTGTGGTGTCGAGAGTCCCGCCACGATCCGCAGGGTCAACGCGACCTGCGCCTCCGGGGCGAGGGCCGGGTGACAGCATCCGACCAGGAGTGCGAGTTGATCGTCGAGCGCCTGCTCCCCGTCGAGGTCGATGTCGAGTCCGATGTCCGGCGACGCCGTGCTCTCGGAGCTGATCGTCGTGCGGTCGGCCAACGCTGGAAGACGGTCCTCGAATCGCCGCATCCTGCGGATCTGGTCGATGGCTTTGCGGCGGCCGGTCGTGACCAACCAGGCGCCGGGACGGTCGGGGACCCCGTCGGTCGGCCACCTGGTCGATGCCTCGATGAATGCGTCCTGTGCCGCATCTTCCGCGATGCCGAGGTCGCCGACGTCGCGCACGAGCGTGGCCACCAGGCGTGGCCACTCCGTGCGGAAGA
>CAXBAZ010000414.1:0-4339 GCA_963973395.1 uncultured Acidimicrobiaceae bacterium | reverse complement strand
ACTCGTCTCAGGCTGGCGCGGACACGGTGATCGACGTCGGTGGCCTCGACCAGCAGCAGCACGGAGAACAGCGGCGTCGCGAGCCGGTGACCGTTGCGACGTGTGAACAGCTTCTGACCATCGAGTTCGTCGGTGGTCGGGATGACACGATTGACGACCTTGAGGAACTTGCTCTCGCCGGGGTCGACGTGGTCGTTGTCGGAGAAGATCAACTTGCCGGCCGTGTACAGCAGGAACGCACCGAACAGGTACAGCACCCACGAGAACCGTTCGATGATCGCGATGCCGGCGAAGATGAAGATCGCGCGCATGACGAGCGCACCGAAGATGCCCCAGAACAACACGCGGTGCTGGTACTTCTGCGGCACCCGGAAGTAGCCCATGATCAACGCCCACACGAAGACGTTGTCGATGCTCAGGCTCTTCTCGATCAGGTAGCCCGACACGTACTCACCCGTCGCGGCACCGCCGAACCACCACCAGACCACCAGCGAGAAGGCGAGGCCACAGCCGATCCAGACGGCCGACTCGATCGCAGCCTCCTTCGTCTTGACCGCGTGTGCCTCTTTGTGGACGACCAGCAGGTCGATCAGCAACATGGCCATGACGATCGCCAACAGGACGATCCAGTGCCAGGCCTCGACATCGAGAACGGCGAAGTTCTCGCGTCCGGCGGTGTCCTCGACTGCGAGCAGCGAACGGATCATCAAGAGGTGGGCCAGGTCGACGGCATCGGCCGAATGCTACCCACCATTTCGAGTTTCGATCCCGGTACCGGACACCCGGTTCGGGCGCCCCGCAGGCGTCAGTCGAACGCCAGGACAGCCTGGGCCGCGGCGAGTCGTGCGACCGGCACCCGGAACGGCGAGCAACTCACGTAGTCGACGCCGGCGCGGGCGAACACGGCGATCGAATCGGGATCACCGCCGTGTTCACCGCACACGCCGATCTTGAGGTCCGGTTTGGTCGCTCGGCCCCGCTCGACGCCGAGCCGGATCAGTTCGCCGACCCCGTCGGCGTCGACGGAGTCGAAGGGGTTCCGGCGCAGCAGGCCCTGGGAGAGGTATGCGGGCATCAGGCGCGACTCGATGTCGTCTCGACTGAACCCGAACGTGAGCTGTGTCAGGTCGTTGGTGCCGAAGCTGAAGAAGTCGGCGGCTTCCGCCATCTCTCCGGCGCGCAACGCCGCCCGCGGCGTCTCGATCATCGTGCCGATCGTGACCTGAGCGTTGTCGGGCACGTCCGACGCCTCGATCTCTGCCCGCACCCAGCTCCGGGCCAGCTCGAGCTCCGCCCGGCTGACGGTCAGGGGGATCATGATCTCGACGACGGGTGTCTTCCCGGCGGAGCGGAGGGAGGCGACGGCGTCGAGCAGCGCCCGGACCTGCATCGCGTAGAGTCCCGGCTTGACGACGGCGAGTCGTACGCCGCGGGTGCCGAGCATCGGATTGTGTTCACTCCACTGCTCGGCGGCGTCGAGCAATCCCCGGTCCTTCGCCGACAGCTTGCCCTTGGTCGCTTCCTTCACCCGGAGCTCCTCGGTCGACGGCAGGAACTCGTGCAACGGCGGGTCGAGGAGCCGCACGGTGACCGGTCGACCGTCCATCTCCGCCAGCACACCTTCGAAATCGGCCTGCTGAGCGGCGCGCAGCCGCTCGAGCGCCCGTGCCTCCTGCTTCGGGTTCGAGGCGAGGATCATCGCCCGCACGATCGGGAGACGATCGGGCGCGAGGAACATGTGCTCGGTACGGCACAGCCCGATGCCCTCCGCTCCCAGTTGACGGGCCGTGGCGGCATCCGCGGCCGTGTCGGCGTTGGCCCGCACGCCGATCTTGCCCTTCCGGATCCGGTCGGCCCACGCCAGGACCGTCTCGAACTCGGGTGGCGGCTCCGCCGGCGCCAACGCGAGCCGGCCGAGCGCCACGTCGCCGCTGTCGCCGTCGATCGACAGCCAGTCGCCCTCCTCGACCACCGTGGTCCCGACGCGGAAACCCGCCCCGTCGATGTCGATCGCCTCGGCGCCGACCACCGCCGGCGTCCCCCACCCGCGAGCGACGACCGCCGCATGGCTGACCAGGCCACCACGCGCGGTCAAGATGCCGTTCGCCGCCATCATGCCGTCGATGTCGTCGGGCGTCGTCTCGTGTCGCACCAGGATGACCTCCTCGCCGCGTGCCCGCGCGGCGACGGCGTCCGGAGCGGTGAAGTAGGCACGACCGACCGCGGCGCCCGGAGACGCGCCGACGCCCGACGTCACCGCGGCACCCTTGTCGCGGAACTGTGGGTGCAGCACCGCCTGGAGGTGGTCCTCGGTGATCCGGCTCACGGCCTCGGCCCGTGAGATCTTCCACCGACCGCCCTGGCCGTCGCGCGTGCCCTTGGTCATGTCGACGGCCATCTTGAGCGCGGCGGCGCCCGTCCGCTTCCCGACGCGGGTCTGCAGCATCCAGAGCTTGCCCTGCTCGATCGTGAACTCGGTGTCACACATGTCGCGGTAGTGCGCCTCGAGCGTCACGAAGATGTCGAGCAACTCCCGGTGGATCTCGGGAAACCTGCGGCGCATGTCGTCGAGGCTCTCCGTGTTGCGGATACCGGCGACGACGTCCTCACCCTGGGCGTTGACCAGGAAGTCTCCGTACGCACGGTTCTCGCCGGTCGCTGCATTCCGGGTGAAGCCGACACCGGTGCCGGAGTTGTCGTCCCTGTTCCCGAACACCATCGCCTGCACGTTGACCGCGGTGCCGAGATCCTCGGCGATGTGCTCCCGCCGTCGGTACGCGACCGCCCTCGCACCGTTCCAACTCGAGAACACCGCCTCGACGGCACCGTGGAGCTGGTCGCGCGGGCTCTGGGGGAACGGGGCACCCGTCGACCGTTCCACGATCTTCAGGAACCGCCTGCACAGTGCCTCCAGTGCGCCGACCTCGAGCTCGGCGTCGAGCCGCACCCCGGCCCGCTCCTTCGCAGCCTGCAGCTGCGACTCGAACGCGGCGCCGTCGACGCCGAGCACCACCTTCGCGTACATCATGATGAACCGACGGTAGGAGTCGTAGGCGAAGCGGGGGTTGCCGGTGGCGTGGGCCAGGCCCCCGACGCTCACGTCGTTGAGACCGAGGTTCAGCACCGTGTCCATCATCCCGGGCATGGAGAACTTGGCGCCGGAACGAACGCTGACCAGGAGCGGGTCGTACGGATCACCCAGCTTGCGTCCCATCGCCTGCTCGAGGCGGAACACGTGGCGGGCGATCTCCTGGTCGAGTTGCTCGGGCCACCCGCCGGCCAGGTATTCGCGGCAGGCGTCGGTCGACACCGTGAAGCCGGGCGGCACCGGGAGTTCCAACACCGACGTCATCTCGGCGAGGTTGGCGCCCTTGCCCCCGAGGAGGTCTTTCAATGTCATCGGCAGCTTGCGGTGGCGGTGGTCGAACCCGAACACGTACGTCATGGGGTCCAGCATGGCCCGATCCACCATCCGAGAACAGGGGCTGACGTCACTCGTTCCGTCGTAGGCTCGTGGAATGTTCCGGTTGCTCGGATTCGACGTGCACGTGCGCACGGGATTCGTGATGTTCCTCGCGCTGATCGTGTTCCTGTACCGGGACGGGTTCGGTGTCTGGCTCGCCGGCTCGATCGCGGTCCTCACGCTCCTGCACGAACTCGGCCACGCCGTGGCCGCCAGGTCCGCCGGATGCCACGCGGAGATCTCCCTCGACTTCCTCGCGGGCTACACGTCGTTCCGTCCCACCACCGAGCTCACGGGTCGCCAGCAGGCGCTGATCTCGATCTCCGGGCCGTTCACGCAGATCGCCGTCAGCCTGGTCGTGCTCCTGGCGATGGGCGTCGATCCCACGTCGTTCGACAGCGTGCGCCAGTCCGAAGCGGCGGCGGCGATCTGGTGGGCCGGCCCGGCGATCGGCGCCATGAACCTGATTCCGGTGCTCCCGCTCGACGGCGGGCATCTCGCGCAGACCGGCCTCGAGGTGTTCGTCGGCAAACGGGCGCTGCGCGTGATGGCGGTCGCCAGCGTGGTCGTCACCGCCGGCGCCGCGATCGCGATGTTCCTGACGGGCCGGAGCGGATTCGTCATCTTCATCGTGTTCCTGCTGTTCAGCCAGATCCAGATCCTCCAGGCCACGTCGAAGCGGCGCGGCCGAGCGGCCGACCGATCGGTCGACGTCGAGACCGCCGCGTGGGAGACCGGCCGACCGGGCGTGCTCGAGCCGGGCCAACGGTTGTCACCCTGGTTCGAGGCCCATCGGGCAGCGCTCCAGGGCAACGCCGGCGGAGCGATGGGCGTCGTGCTCGCCGATCTCCGTTCGAGCAAGGAGGGACGTTGGAT
>CAXBAZ010000413.1:0-4342 GCA_963973395.1 uncultured Acidimicrobiaceae bacterium | reverse complement strand
CGAGGTCGTCGAGGCCTCGGCACCGATCCGTTTCCACGAGAAGTCGCTCCGCCGCGGTTCGGGTGGCGCCGGACGTCAGACCGGAGGTCTCGGCCAGGTCGTCGAGTTCTCCGTCGCCACGACCAAGACCTGGCAGCTCAACGCGGTCACGAGTCGGCTCGCGGAACCGCCGCAGGGAGTCTTCGGCGGCGAGCCCGGTGAGGCCGGCAGTTTCCGGGTCAACGGCGAACCGGTGGTCACCCAGGCGCGCCTCACGCTGCAGCCCGACGACGTCGTCCGTCTCGAACTGCCCGGCGGCGGGGGCTACGGGGCACCGGCAGAGGGGTCTGCCTGACCGATGGCCGACTGGCCAGACGCCGTGACGTTCGCCCAGTGTTGGGCCGACGTGGTCGCGGCGAGAGCCGACGCGACCTTTCTGGTGTTCGAGGCCCCCGACGGCACGGTGACAGAGTGGACCTACGGCGAGTTCGATCACCTCGTGGCCCGGATGGCCACCGAGCTCGCGAGCCATGACGTCGGCCCCGGCCGGGCGGTGCACGTGGCACTCACCAACTGCCCGACGTTCGTCGCGGTGTGGATCGCCACCGTCCGCCTGGGCGGCTGGATCGTGCCCAGCGACCCGCTCGGTCGCACGCCCGAGTTCGCCGACCACATCCGGCGCACCGAACCGGCCGTCGGGTTCTGCGCCCGCCGTCGATCCGAGGTGTACGAGCCGGCACTCGGTGGTCGGCCGCTGTTCCGGATCGACGAAACCGACGCCCGTCTCGCATGGCTCCCGAAAGAGGCCTTCACCGACTGGCCCACCCCCGGTCTCCGCGATCGGGCGGCCGTGATGTTCACGAGCGGCACCACCGGCCGCCCCAAGGGCGTCGAGATCACGCAGGCGAACTACGCCTTCGCCGGCAAGGTCATGGCCGAGGCCGCCTCGCTGACCGCCGACGACCGCCAGTTCGTCGTGCTCCCGCTGTTCCATGCGAACGCCCAGTACTACTCGTTCGCCTCGGCGATCTGGGCCGGCGCGTCCGTTGCGCTCATGCACACGTTCTCCGCCAGCGGATTCCTCACCCAGGCGGCACGTCACGGCGTCACGTGCGCCAGCCTCTTTGCGGCGCCGATGCGGATGGTGTTGGCCCGGGGCGGTCCGGTCGACGGGCTCCGGCTCCGCCACTGCTGGTTCGCCCAGAACATCGCGCCGGACCAGTACGAAACCCTGAGCGAATGGTTCGGCTGCCGGCCGCGCCAGCTCTACGGGATGACCGAGACGATCCCTGCCGTGTTGACCGACGAGGCCGACGCACCGAACTGTGCATCGATGGGGACGGTCACCAGCGGTTGCGAGGTCGAGCTCCACGACGCGACCGGCACTGCGGTGCCGGTCGGTGACGTCGGCGAGATCGTCGTGCGCGGCGTGCGCGGCATCACACTGTTCGACGGGTACCTCGACGACGACGCCACGACCGCAGCCGGTTTCCGCGACGGGTGGTTCCTCACCGGCGACCGCGCGACGGTCGACGCGTCCGGACGGTTCTTCTTCGACGGGCGGCGCTCCGACGTTCTGAAGGTCGCCGGCGAGAACGTTTCCACGGTCGAGGTGGAGGCCGTCGTCACGTCGCATCCCGGAGTGCTCGAGGCCTCGGTGGTCGGCAAGACCGACGCGATCCGCGACGAGGTGCCGGTCGCGTTCGTCGTGCCGAACGACCCGTCATCGCCCCCGAGCGTCGACGAACTGCGCGAGTGGTGCGTCGAACGGCTCGGGAAATCGAGAGTTCCCACCGCGTTCACATTGCTCGACGAGCTTCCGAGAACGAGCGTTGGCAAGATCAGGAAGTTCATGTTGCAGGAGGAAGCCACCCGATGACCGAACTGACCGACACCGTGTTGAACGAGCAACTGTTGGCCTCGCTCGACGAGTCGATCGAACCCGTGTCGACCGCGTCGACGCTGCCGCCAGTGCTCTACACCTCCGACGAGGTGCTCGCCTTCGAGAAGGAGGCGCTGTTCATGCGCGACTGGCTGTGCGTCGGTCGCAGCGAACGCATCCCCGACGTCGGTGACTGGTTCACGGTCACGATCATGGACGAGCCGCTGATCATCACCCGCGACAAGGAACAGCGGGTGCGGGCGATGGCGGCCGTGTGCCAGCACCGTGCGATGCAGGTGTGCGAGGGCAGCGGCAACAACAGCACGTTCAAGTGCCCGTACCACCACTGGAACTACGCACTCGACGGGCGGCTGCTGGGCGCGCCGGCGATGGAACGCACCGAGGGCTTCGACAAGTCCGAATGGGGGCTGCCGCAGCTGCGGGTGGAGGAGTGGATGGGCTTCGTGTTCGTCAACTTCGATGCCGACGCGGCGCCGCTGGCGCCCACGCTCGAGCGCTACAACCCGTACCTGGAGAACTACGACCTCGAGAACGCCGCTCGAGAACATGCCCTGGAACTGGAAGGTCATGTTCGAGAACTTCAACGACGGCTACCACGCCAACCGTCTGCACCAGTACGTGCAGGACTTCTGCCCGTCGAACATGTCGGCGTTCCCCGAGCCCTGGGACGACGACTCCAACGTGATCTTCCGCACCTCGGGCTACACCCACATCGACGGCGGCTTCAACGCCACGCACCGGGTGATCATGGAGGTCTTCCCGGAGCTGACCGAGGAAGAACGCACTCGCTCGACGTTCGCGCTGGTGCCGCCCACGCTGTGCTTCGGCACGGCGCCCGATCAGTGCTTCTTCTTCCTCGTGCGGCCCACCGGCCCGCAGACGATCGATGTCGAGATCGGCTACATCTTCCACCCGTCGGCACTCGACGATCCTCTGTTCGACGAGAAGATCGCGCTGTCCGACGCCGGTGTGCAGGTCTTCGTCCGCCAAGACCAGGACGCCACCACGAAGGTGCAGAACGGTCTCAACTCGCGGTTCGCGCCGCGCGGCAGGTACTCGTGGCAAGAAGAGAGCCACGTGCAGTTCAACCGCTGGCTCGTCCAGCGCTACCGCTCGGCATGGCCGATCGATTCGTCTTCGTCGCAGCTGAGCGACGCAGAGGTGGCCTCGTGACGAGGTCCATCGACACCAGATCAGCGATCAACGTGGGGAGCCCATCAATGTCCAACCAATCCAGGTTCACGAGGTCCAAGAAACTGAGTGCGTTCGTGATGTGCTCGGCGCTCGTCATCGCAGCATGCGGTGGCGACGACGACGACACACCGGCCGCGGAGCCGACCGCCGACGAGTCAGCCGAAGCGACGGCCGAGCCGACGGAAGAAGTGTCGGAGGAGCCCACCGACGAGGTGTCGGGCGAGCCCACCGACGAGGTGTCGGAGGAGCCGACCGAGGAAGCGCCTGGAACCGACGACATCGTCGAAGCATTCGACGCCAACGGCGACGGCACGGTGACGATCGGTGTGGCCGCTGCCGGCCCGCGCGACGACAACGGCTACTACCAGTCGCTGGTCGACTTCGCCGAGACGTTCTCGGAGGAGAACGGCTTCGCCACCCCGATCGTGAGCGACAACATCGGTGCCGAAGAAGCCGCACAGGCCATGTCCGACCTCGCCCAGCAGGGTGTCGACATCATGTTCGTCGGGGCCAGCGAGATCGCCGAGCCGCTGCCGGATCTGACCGAGACGTTCCCGGACATCTTCTGGTACTGCAACTGCGGCGCCGGTTTCACGGAGCTGCCGGGTCTCGCTCAGGCGACCGACTGGGGTGCGGCGATCCATTACACCGCAGGTGTCGCCATGGGCGAGATCCTGGTCGAGCAGGGCAGCACACAGTCGGTGTTCCTCGGTTGCTGCGACCTCAACTTCGAGCGTGAGGCATACAACGCGACCCTCGCCGGGATGCAGACGGTCGACGAGAGCTTGACGATGGAGTACGTGGCCACCGGCGACTTCCAGTTCGACTTCGACAACTCGGGTAACGCCACCGCGGCGCTCACCAACGCGCAGGCCAATGGCGCGACGCTGGCGTACGCCTACCTGGGTGGTGCCCTCGACCCCGTCGGTCAGCTCGCGACCGAGCAGGGGCTCGCGATCTTCGCCGCCGGCCCGGCCGACAGCTGTGAACGCGACGACGGCATCGACTGGACCGGCTCGGTCGTGTTCGACGGCGGTCTCTACGCGGCCCAGGCGTTGCGGCTGATCATCGCCGGCGACCTCAGCGAGGGCTCGACCTACCAGTTCCCGACCGAACCGGGACTGAACGGGGCCGTGCTCTGCGATCCGTCCCCCGAGACCGCAGAGGCCGTCGCCGAGGCGTTCGCACTGCTGGGTAGCTTCGACGAAGACCTGATGGCCCAGCTGGGTGCCATCTCCGGCGAGGCGTACAGCGGCGGGGGAGCAC
>CAXBAZ010000412.1:0-4349 GCA_963973395.1 uncultured Acidimicrobiaceae bacterium | reverse complement strand
ACCGGGCGATTCGCAAACCGGGACCTGCGATGTGATGGTTCGATGTGATGATGGCCACCGTGACGAACAGCGAGGTCTGGACCGCGGACGATGCTGCGACGTACGAGGATGACGTCGCGGAGATGTTCGAGCCCGACGCGCTGGTGCCGGCAGCCGAGTTCCTGGCCGACGCCGTTGCCGGCGGCCGGGCGTTGGAGTTCGCGATCGGCTCCGGACGCGTTGCTCTGGCGTTGGCCGAGCGCGGTGTCGAGGTGGTCGGTATCGAACTCTCCCAACCGATGATCGACGTGATGCTGGCCAAGCCGGGCAGCGACCGGGTTCCGGTGTTCTGCGGCGACATGGCGACGATGCGCGTCGACGGAACGTTCCGACTCGTCTACCTCGTGTTCAACACGATCACGAACCTGCTGACCCAGGCCGCACAGGTTGCCTGCTTCCAGAACGCTGCGACACATCTCGAACCCGGTGGTCGCTTCGTGATCGAGACGTTCGTGCCGGCGCTCCAACGAATCCCGTTCGGTGAGAACCTCGTCCCGTTCGACGTGTCCGACGGTCACATCGGCATCGACGAGTACGACATCGCGAACCAGATGCTCGTGTCGCACCATGTCTCGGTGCGTCCCGACGGCACGACAAGATCGAGCGGTCGATTCCGGTATGCGTGGCCCGCCGAGTACGACCTGATGGCGCAGATCGCCGGAATGCACCTGCGTGAGCGTTGGGCCGATTGGAATCGCTCGCCGTTCACGAGCACGAGCACCAGCCACGTCTCCGTGTGGGAGAAGGACCGCTGAGCCGCTGACGGTGTGGCGGCGCTTCGACCGTGCGTCAGCGTCCTTCGGTGGCGTCCTGGTCGACTCGCCTTCCGGCCCGCGTGAGATGAGGACCGCAGAACTGCTCGCCCTTCTGCGGGGCGTTGTTGCAGGGCTTGCCCTTGGCGGTGGTCGCCGAGCACTTGATGGTCGGCTGCTCGTCGGCCGCATCAGCCGCATCGATGTCGCTTCCAGCGGCCGTCCGCGAGAGGAGCGCCGTCGCCGGGTAGCGACATGCGCCGTGATGGTATGTGGGCTTCTTGTCGACGATGATCGAAGCGATCGGCTCGCCGACGCCGAAACGTTGTCCACATGTCGCGCACGTCCCGGGATATCGGGCTGCGATGGTCGGCTCGTCACCGACGGCTGCGAAGTCATCGTCTCCGCCTCGTGCTCGGTCCCAGTTCATCCTGGCCATCACCGAAGTCTGGCAGTTCCCGGGGGCCCGGCGTCGGTCCCACCCTCCCGTCTGTTCCGGGCGGTGAAGTATGGTCACGCGTGGAGGGGATCGGCGTGGGGGTACGGGAACGCATTCTTCGGCTGCTGGACCGTGGCGGCCACGAACTGGATCCGGACGAGTTCGTCGAGTTCGCCGTCGTGCATGTCGCCACCGGGCCGCTACTGGTCGAGCGGTTGAGGGCGGCTGGGATCGAGGCGGTGGGCAACGACACGTTCAATCCCGGCACGCAGGTTCTCAGCGACTGCAGCGTCCGCGTGCGCCGGCGAGATCTGACGTCGGCAGCGCACGTGTACGACGGGTGAGATCGTGCACGGCCAGATCCTCGCCATCCCCAGCTGACCGAGCCCGCACTCGGACCCATCGGCGCCTACGGCGTCGCCGTGCTCCTGTCGGAATCCGACGCGTCGTGGCGTCCACGGTTTCGAGGTTCTCGACGTGAATCGCTGCGACCTTCCGGCGGATCTGCCCATCCCGCGCAGTCCGCTGCCAGGCTAAGGTTGCACGATGCCCAAGCCGGGCGCAGCGACGTCGAATGCGGGTGCCGTGGCGCTCACGATCGCCCTTGCCACGCCCGTCGTCGGATTGGTCGTCCTGATGTCGGCACCCTCGGTCGACGTGCACTGGGACCACCAGCCATCTCATTTCTGGATCGTTCTGGGCGCATCGCTGATCAGCGCCGCACTCGGCTGGTCGGTCGGCACCTCGGCTCGGCGTCGCTCCGACGGTCGACTCTTCCTGGTGTCGATGTCGTTCATGGCCTCGGCGGCATTCCTCGGGTTGCACGCTCTGGCGACGCCTGGCGTCGTGGTGTCGGGGAGCAACACCGGCTTCGTGGTGGCTGTCCCGGTCGGGTTGCTGATCGCCTCGGGGTTCGCAGTCTGGTCGTCGATCGATCTCGACGGCGCTCGGGCTCGTTGGGTGATGGCCCACTCCACGGCGATGCGCAGAGCGCTCGCGGGCACGTTCGTGGTGTGGGCCGGCTGGTCGCTCGCCGAGTTCCCGCCGCTCGACGCACCGACACCGATCGAGTCGGGATCACCCTTCACGATCGCCGTGGGGTTGCCGGCCGCGGCAGCGTTCGTCGTCACCGCATGGCGATACCTCGTGGTGGCACGACAGCGCAGCGCGGCGCTGCTGGTCTCGATTGCTGCGGCGTGGGTGCTGCTTGCCGAATCGGCAGTGTCGGTGAGCGTCACCGACAGCTGGAGGCTGTCGTGGTGGTTGTGGCACGCCCTCATGTTGGTGGCCTTCGGGGCCATCGGGTTCGTGGCTGCGCGCTTGCCCGACCACGAGCGGTTCAGCGACATGTACCTGGATGAGGTCGCCGGAGGCACCCGCGAGGTCAGCGTGCTCTTCGCCGACCTGAAGGGCTTCACGGCCTTTTCCGAAGCGAACCCGCCCGAGGCGGTGAGGAACATGCTCAACACCTACTTCGAGGCCGTGCTCCCGGCGGTGCGTGCCGAGGGCGGCCGGGTCGATCGATTCATCGGCGACGCCGTGATGGTCACGTTCAACGTCTCGGCGAACCAGGCCGACCACGCCAACCGAGCTGCACGGACCGCCCTCGGATTTCGCGACGCAGCGGGCCGGGTGGCCGAACGCCATCCGAGCTGGCCCAGGTTTCGAGTGGGCGTGAACACCGGGACGGCCGTCGTCGGGGTGGTGGGTGACGGGTCCGAACGTGACTACACGGTGCTCGGTGACACCGTGAACGTGGCCGCCCACATCGAGTCGCTCGCACCGGTCGGTTCGGTGGCGATCAGCGATGCCACCCGCCGCGCCGTGACCGGCGCACGAGTCGTGTCGCTGGGCACCGCCACGCTGAAGACCCGTGTGGACGCGCCCGAGATCTGGCGCCTGGACTCCCTCGACAGCTGACTCGGCCAGGACTGTCAGCGCTCCATGTCGGCGGCGTCGAACGGGTTCGAGCCGTGGATCGCTCCCGTGATCCGCGTCGGGGCGAACCGGATGAACGCCGACTCGCGGTGGAAGTCCTTGACACGCTGTCGTTCGATGGCGTCGTGGTGCGCAGGGCGCTGCTTGCCGTAGGCATATCCGGCCGCTGCCTGCGCATCCACCCAGATCGAGATCGTGGCGAGAAACGGGAGTCGGGCCGCGGCCGTACCCCAGATCATCCCCTCGTGCTCGGTGGCGGCCTTCTCGGCCGGACGGCTCGTGCGGGCGAAGCGGATCGTCTGACTGGCACGGATGCGGGCGAGGGTGAGCACGACCACCGGACCCTCGTGGACGATGGCGCGTCCGGTCGGCACATCGTCGGGGAGGCCGGGCCACGACCCGTACGCGCGCAGCGGACGGAGGTGTGCGCGCACACCCCCGTCGAACCGCCGGCCGACCGGGTGCCCGGCGACGAACCGATCGGCGGCGGAGTCGTCGTCCCAGAACGCGATGAGACCCACTCGGCCGATGGGCGGTGGTCGGTTGGCCGCCAACGGAGCCAGCAATGCCGTCTCCGCCGATCGCAGGCCGGGAACGTCGGAGAGGTCGAGTCGTCGTGCGAGCGAGCTGACCGCGCCGCGGACTCCGAGGTCGGCCAGCTGGACGGTGACGATCATCGACCGAGAATAGTCCCGTCGCCCGCAGCCCCCGGACCGACGCATCGGGAGAACGTGGCAGCCGTCCGGGGCTGACACGGGACCGACGAGGGTCGATCAGGGGATGGTGATCGGGGTGCCGACGAGGTCGGCGATGCGGGCGACGTCGGCGGACGCCACGTCGAGCAGCTCGATCCCGCCGACCGATCCGGCGACGTCGAGCCGCACCGTCGCGAGTCCGAGGCGCCGTTGGAACGGGCTCTGCGAGACGCCGACACTCTGCACGCGCCGAACCGGCACCACCGTTCGCCGCCAGGAGATCACGCCTCGCTCGGTGACGATCGCGGTCGTCGTCCAGCCCGACCTCAACCGTCGCCCCTCCGACCATCCGACCGGCACGGCCACGACCACACCGACGCCGGCGGCCACAAGCGCGCCGGCCACCCCGGCCAGCAGCAATCCGACGACCGCAGCGATCGGCACCAGACGCACACTGCGGCGGACGATCGACCGACGCACCGCGGC
>CAXBAZ010000411.1:0-4363 GCA_963973395.1 uncultured Acidimicrobiaceae bacterium | reverse complement strand
CGACCACCTCGTACTGGAGCGCCGCGAACTGGGCGAGGAAGCCGGGGAGACGCTCGGCGTAGGCGGTGCGACCGTTCAGCCCGGAGCCGAGTTCGCTCGTGTGCTCGTTGACGAAATCCTCGGCGACGAGCGCGACGATCGCGTCGACGTCGGCGGACGAGAGGGCGGCGAGGTACTGCTCTGCCGTGGTGCGTGGGTCCATGCGGCGCACGGTACCGCGACGGGTCGGGTTCGACGATGTGGTCTGATGGGGGGCGGTGGACGAGGGGCACGAGCCGGAACGCATCGAGATCGAGCTGACCTCGCACGAGCCCGCGAGGCAGCGCACGACCGGGGGCACCACGGCCGGCGGGGGTCAGACCCCATCCGGTCACGATGGCGCGGTCGAGACCGCCGGCCGCCCGGGTGTGCTCGGTACCGAGCGGGGGCGCCTCGTCGCCGTCGCCGCGGCGGCCGGTGTGATCGCGCTCGTCGTGGGTGTGCTGGTCGGGCGTCTGGGTTCGGGTGAGTTGGAGTCCGCCGCCGACCCCTCGTCGACGACGGACGTGGCGACGACGACCAGCCGACCGGACGGCAATCGTGAGACGCTGCCGCGGGCGCCGTCGGTGTTGACGCCGACGACGACCAGGCCCGCACCCTCGACCACGACGACCATCGCGCCCGGACGGGTGGTGGACGGATCGATCGCGATCAATCCCGTCGTCACCCCGGAGAAGGTCGAGGTCATCGCGCTGACCCGACAGGGCGCGGTCGTCCGGATCGACGCCATCACCGGCGCGACGGCGAGCATGCAGACCGGCGCCCGGTTCGGGCAGGCGTTCGTGGCGACCGTCGACGATCGCGTCCTGGTGCCCGACGATCGCGGCGGCTTGGCGGTCTTCGCCGAGGACGGATCGAGTTCGTCGGTGGATCTCGGGGGATGGTGGCCACCGTTGACATCCGGCGATGCGGCGTTCTGGCGAGCCGAGTTCGAACAACCCTCGGGACAGCCGTTCCGCCTCGTCGAGACGTTGCTCGACGGCACCGAGACCGGCGCGGTGATCGAACTCGACGGGTTCTACCCGCAGATGGCCGATCCGCTCGGTGGGGTCGTGGTGCAGGCTCCCGGCGGCTACTACTCGCTGACGCCGGACTCGCGGGAGCGGATGACCGTCGGCCAGCTCCACGCCCTCGGTCGTCGCCGGGCGCTGGTCCACGAGTGCGACGAGCGACTCGAGTGCGGCGTCTTCGTGGTCGACCGTGAGTCGGGTGCGCGAGAACGGCTGCAGCTCGACCCCGAGTTCGAAACCCAGCTCCAGGCCGCCGGGGTCGCGTGGTGGGCGTTCGCGAGACCGCTGAGCCCGGACGAGAACGCGCTCGTCGTGATCACGTTCGGCCACACCGGACCGATGATGGGCGTGCTGGATCTGTCGTCCGGGTCGTACACCGAACTCGGAGGTTTCGAGAACGAGCCGCAGGCGGCGTGGGGCCCGGCCGGCCGGTACCTGTACTGGGTCGACGGTGGTCGGATCATGGTCTTCGACCGTTCGACGGGGGAGTCGGTGCTGTTCTCGGAGGACCTCGACCCGGTCGCCGCCGTCACCGTTCGACCGTTCGGGTCGCCCGCCGACGCCGGCTGATCGATGTGCGCTGATCGACGTGGGCTGATCGACGTGGGCTGATCGACGTGGGCTGATCGACGTGGACACGAACGACGAACCGGAGTGGATCGAGGTCGAGCTGTCGCCGACCGACGGGTTCGGGACGCCCGCGCCCGCATCGAGCGTCACCACCGCGAGCGATGATCTCGGCCCCTCGTCGTGGGCGTCCGGTCGTGGTGTCGTCGTCCCGCTCGTCGTCGGCTTGGTGGCGTTGGGGGCCGGCTGGGTGATCGGCCGCGCCGGTGGCGGCTCGCCGACCCCGGCACCGAACGTCGGCCCGGTGATCGAGGCGGCCGACCCGGTCGGTGCGATCCAGCCTGTACCGACGACGGCCACCACGAGTGCGCCGACGAGTGCACCCGACAACGGGCCGTTCGTCACACCGGACCCGACTGCGGTCGGCACCGTCGAGGCGGTCGTGGACGTCGTCAGCGAGCATCAGGTCGTCGTCGCTCCCGACCTGCGTGGTCAGCCGATCGAGATCGTGGCGTACGGCAACGGCCGACAGCTCTTCCGGCTCGACCTCGCGACATCGCGCCTCGTCACCCGGGACGTCGCCTCGCAGCCGTTCGGACGGGCGCGCCTGCTCGTCGGGCCGACCTGGTCACTCCTGCCGAGCAGCGAGGCGGGCCTCGACTCGACGCTGGTGTGGGACGACGGGCGCCGGATCGACGTCGACGTCGGTCCGGCATCGCAGGTCATCGGCGTCGCCGACGCCGACTCACTCTGGACGATGTTCGAGCCCGTCTCGACCACCGGCATCGTGGTGCACCGACGCGGCATCGACGGGCGACCACGCGATGAGATCGGGGTCGTGCCGTCGGTGCCGAACTGGGTCGACCCTGCGGGTGGCGTGGTCGTGGAACTGCCCGGTGGCACGTTCGGAGTGCGACCGCAGCCGACGGTGGAGACCGACGCCGGCGATGCCAGGGTGATCGAGCCGGTCGTCACCCCGATAACCGAAGGTCGCCTGCTCGCGCTCGGCGTCGATCTCGCCGTCGCCGAGGAGTGCGATGCCCTGCTCGTGTGCTCGACGTACGTGATCGATCGGGCTTCGGCCGAGCGACGTACGCTCGACGTCGACGGCGGATCGGGCGGCCTCGTGCCCTACGCCTTCGCCGGTGCTGCGACGGTCGCGCCCGGCGGCGGCGCGGCCGTGGTCGAACTGCTGGAGGCGAGTGAACGGACGTCGGCGCAGCGGAGCCTCGGTGTCGTCGATCTCACTACAGGCGTCGTGACCGAGATCGGCCCGACGCAGGACGTGGGCCAGACGGCGTGGACTCCGGACGGACGGTTCGTGCTGTTCATCCGTGGCGGTCGGATCGCGGCCTACGACACCGAGTCGGACGTCACCGTCGTCGCGACCGACGATCTGGTGGCGATCGACGCCTTCGGTGTCCGCGTCATCGGTGGGTGACCGGTCACGTCGAGACGCCGTGCCGGAGGGGGCCGACCCCCTCCGATCATGAGGTGGACCTCGATGACGTCGACGCTGTCAGCTGCCGGTGGTCGGGGCGGGTTCGCCGAAGCGGTCGCGCAGGGTCGCGTACACGCCCTGGTCCCACGAGAACTCGAGCGTGTTGCCGTCCGGGTCGCGCACCATGCAGATGTAGCCGATCGGCGCCGGCATCGTGCGGGCCGGCATCGCCAGACAGCCGGCCGCCTCCGCGCGGGCTGCGACCTCGTCGACCGCGTCCTTGGTCGGCATCTCGATACCGAAGTGGGCGAACGGTGCGAGCACTTCCTTCGGTGCGCTCGCGAACGGATCGTGCCCCTCGAAGAACTGGGCGACTACGAGGATGAACGGGTTGTTCGTCGCTCCCGGCATGCCGAGCCAGGCGCCGTAGCCGTCCTCGTCCTCTCGACGATCGATCAGCTCGAGCGGCGTCATCGATGTGTAGAACTCGATCGTGGCGTCGATGTCGTCGACTCGCAGGGCCACGTGCGTCCACCGAGGTTCATTCGGGTGAACGTCGTAGTTCGGTGTCGATTCCTGCGTCGATTCCTGCGTCGAGGTCCCCGTCGCTGCATCCATGGTGTGTCCTCCCGTCCCGACGGGCGTTCGGCCGCCCGCGTGACGCCACTGTACCGTACGGTCCGATGGTCTGACCAATGAGGACCATTCGGCCCCACCGCACGGGTTGATTCCGCTACTGTTCGACGCATGGTTGGTCCGACCATCGGCCCAAACGAGATGAGGAGCGCCCCCTGACCGATCAGGTGAAGTTCGAGCCGGTGTCACGTCGCACGGTCAGCACGCAGATCCGCGAGCAGTTGCTGCAGCGGATCATGATGGGCGAACTGTCGCCCGGTGAGCGGATCCCGTCCGAGCGCGAGCTCAGCGAGCAGTTCGAGGTCGCGCGCACATCGGTCCGCGAAGCGATCCAGGGCCTGCTGTCGATCGGTGTGATCGAACGCCGCGGCAACCGGACGTGCGTCGCCGAGCACCTGCCCGAGGTCTCCGTCGACGGCGGCGATCACCGCAAGACGTTCGTCAAGGAGCTGTTCGAGACCCGCCGCGTGCTCGAGGCGCCGATCTTCGCGCTGGCGGCCGAGCGGGCCGACGACACGTCGCGAGCCCTGGTCGCGGCGATCATGGCGCGCTTCGAGGACAATCTCGAGATCGACGACTTCCGTCGCCTCGACCGCGAGTTCCACACCACGATCGCGGCCCAGTGCGGCAACCCCCTCCTCATCGAACTGTACGGCAAGGTGCTCGATCA
>CAXBAZ010000410.1:0-4365 GCA_963973395.1 uncultured Acidimicrobiaceae bacterium | reverse complement strand
ATCATCTCGGAACCGGGATGGTTCATCAACGACGGCGAGTGGGCCGAGCACGAGTTCGATCTGCTCGGTGCGTCCGGCCACGATCGCCGCGAACGCGGGTGCGTCGACCTTGGCCATCTCCGGCACCCACAACTGCCCGTAGCCGAGTTCGTCGGCCCATGTCGCGAGCCGGAGGTCGGCCTCGATCGATCGGTCCAACCACTGCCCGAGCACGACCGACAGCCGGACGGTCCCTGATCGGTCACGGCGCGGTTCGCTCGTCGGCGTCGGTGCCGTCGGTCCCATCGTTGCCATGCTCCTCGTCATAGTGTGCTGCCGCTGCGCCCAGCGAGTCCGGGACGTCCGGGATGCTCGTGGGAGCACCGGGTCGCCCGGGTCTACGCTGGACACCGATGTCGACCGGTGCACCGCTGTTCGTGTTCGAGCACGTGGGCTGCGGCTATGGCGCCGGCACGGTGATCGACGATGTCGACCTGGCGGTCCACGCCACCGACTTCGTGGGCATCGTCGGTCCGTCGGGGAGCGGCAAGACCACCGTGCTCAAGGCGCTGCTCGGCATCCTGCAGCCCACGTACGGCGACATCCGGCTGCGGGACGGATTGCGGATCGGCTACGTCCCCCAGGTGGAGACCATCGACTGGTCGTTCCCGGTGACGGTGTTCGACGTGGTGGCGTTGACGGTGCGCCACGGGCGGTTCCGGCGGTTGCCGCGATCCGACACCGACCGCGTCCGACGGATCATCGACGCGATCGGGCTCGACGGCCTCCACGATCGCCACATCAGCGAGTTGTCCGGCGGGCAGCAGCAGCGGGTGTTCCTCGCCAGGGCACTGGCCCGGGAGCCCGACCTGCTGGTGCTCGACGAACCCGCCAGCGGGGTCGACGTGGCGACGCGGCACGAGCTGCTGCACCTGCTCGCCGATCTCCATCGGCAGGGCATGGCGATCGTGCTCACGACCCACGACATCAACGGTCTGGCGGCGCACCTGCCGCGGCTCGTGTGCTTCAACCGGACGATCGTGGCCGACGGTCCACCCCGTGAAGTGCTGCATCCGTACGTGCTCGAGCGGACCTACGGTGCCCCGATGGACGTGCTCCAGCACGGCGGCATGCCGGTGGTGCTGGAGCATCGGGGCCACGGCCCGCACGTGGCGCACGTCGCGCACGACCGGTCGGCGTGATGTTGCTCGAACCGCTCGAGTTCGAGTTCTTCCAGCGTGGCCTGTTCGTGGCGACCGCGGCGAGTGCGCTGTGCGGGTTGATCGGCGTGTTCGTGGTGCTGCGGTCGATGAGCTACATCGGCCACGGCCTCTCCCATGCGGTGTTCGGTGGGGCCGCGGCCTCGACGGTGCTCGGGGTCTCGTACTTCGTCGGCGCCGGGGTGTGGGCGGTGCTCGCCGCGCTGCTGATCGGACGGGTGTCATCGCGCTCACCGATCGGTGCCGACGCCGCGATCGGCGTCGTCACGACCGCCTCGTTCGCGGTCGGACTCGCGATTCAGAGCCGGAACGGGTCGGTGTCGAGCACCCTCGACACCGTGCTGTTCGGCAACGTGTTGGCGGTCTTCGGCCGAGACGTGCTCGCCGTGGTCGTCGTCGGTGTGGTGGTCACGCTGTTCGTCGTCGGGTTCCGCCGTGAGTTGACCTTCACCACGTTCGACCCCGATGTCGCACGGACCTCGGGGATCCCGGTCGCCCGGATCGACGCGTTCTTGATGGTCGCGCTCTCGGCGACGGTGATCGTGTCGGCGCGTGTGATCGGCGCGTTGCTGATCGCAGCGATGCTGGTGCTCCCGGCGGGGACGGCCCGCCTCCTGACGAACTCGATCGGGCGGATGCTCTGGCTCGCCCCGCTGCTGGGCGCCGTGTTCGGGTTCGTGGGTATGTACGCGAGCTGGTACGCGGACGTGCCGAGCGGGGCGATGATCATCCTCGTCGGCACGGCGGTGTTCGGTGTGGCCTACCTCGCTGTCGACGCGGCCCGCCGCCGCTCGGTCAGCGGCTTCGACGACCACCCCGACGGACAAACGGCGCTGATCCGACCGGGCTGATCCGACCGGGCTGATCCGACCGGGCTGATCCGACCGGACGCGCCCGCCGCCGCAGGTCACACAGATCGTCGACGGTTGGCCGATAGCGTGGACGAGCCATGTCTGAGACCCCCCTCGCCACACGCGACGACCTTCGCAACCTCGCCATCGTCGCCCACGTCGACCACGGAAAGACCACCCTCGTCGACTCACTCCTCCAGCAATCCGGTGCGTTCCGGGCCAACGAGACCGTCAACGAACGCGTCATGGACTCCAACGACCTCGAGCGCGAGAAGGGCATCACGATCCTCGCCAAGAACATGTCGGTGCAGTGGGGCGGCATCACGCTCAACATCGTCGACACGCCCGGCCACGCCGACTTCGGAGGCGAGGTCGAGCGCGCCCTGACGATGGTCGACGGCATCGTACTGCTGGTCGACGCCGCCGAGGGCCCGCTGCCCCAGACCCGCTTCGTGCTGCGCAAGGCGCTCGCCTACGACATGCCCGTGATCCTGGTGATCAACAAGGTCGACCGCCCCGATGCCCGGATCGCCGAGGTCGTCGACGAGACCTACGAGCTGTTCATGGACCTCGAGGCGAGCGACGCGCAACTCGATTTCCCGATCGTCTACTGCTCGGGCCGCGACGGTTGGGCCACGCTCGACCTCGAGAATCGGGGCGACAACCTCGGCCCGCTGTGCGATGTCATCCTGTCGACGATCCCGGCGCCGACGTACCACCCGGGCGCCCCCTTGCAGGCGTGGGTGACCAACCTCGACGCGAACGCCTACCTGGGCCGCCTGGCGCTCTGCCGCGTGGTCGAGGGCACCATCGAGAAGGGCAAGCAGGTGGCCTGGTGCCGCGTCGACGGCACGATCACCCGCACCAAGGTCGTCGAACTGTTCCTCACCGACCAACTGACCCGTGTGCCCGTCGAGTCCGCCGGCCCGGGCGACCTGGTGGCCGTCGCCGGTATTCCCGAGATGACGCTCGCCGATGCCGAGACGCCCGTCGCGCTGCCGCTGATCACGGTCGACGAGCCGGCCCTCGCCATGACGATCGGCATCAACACGTCGCCGCTCGCCGGGCGCGACGGCAGCAAGTTGACCGCCCGGCTCGTCAAGAACCGCCTCGACGCCGAACTCGTCGGCAATGTCAGCATCCGGGTCAACCCGACCGATCGGCCCGACGCCTGGGAGGTCCAGGCCCGGGGCTAGCTCCAGCTCGCGGTGCTGGTCGAGACCATGCGCCGTGAAGGCTTCGAGCTCACGGTCGGCAAGCCCGAGGTCGTCACCAAGGAGATCGACGGCAAGAAGTGCGAGCCCGTCGAGCGGGTCACGATCGACATCCCCGAAGAACACCTCGGATCGGTCACGCAGCTCCTCGCGGCGCGCAAGGCCCGGATGGAGAACATGACCAACCACGGCATGGGATGGGTGCGCCTGGAATACCTCGTCCCGGCGCGCGGCCTGATCGGTTTCCGCACCGACTTCCTGACCGAGACGCGCGGCACCGGCGTGATCAGCCACATCTTCGAGGACTACGAGCCCTGGTTCGGCGAGATCCGTGCCCGCGACCGGGGATCGATCGTCGCCGACCGCACCGGCCCGACCACGACCTACGCGATGACCAACCTCCAGGAGCGGTGCACGATGATGGTCGGTCCGGGTACCGACGTCTACATGGGCATGATCGTCGGCGAGAACTCACGGGCGGGTGACATGGACGTGAACATCTGTCGCGAGAAGAAGCTCACCAACGTGCGGGCGTCGTCGTCCGACGACACGATCAAGCTGACGCCGCACCGGGTGCTGTCGCTCGAACACGCGCTCGAGTTCATCACCAGCGACGAGTGCATCGAGGTCACACCCAAGCACGTGCGACTGCGGAAGGTCCACCTCGACCCGCAGCACCGGCACCGCGCCGCCAAAGCGCTCGCCAGCTCCAACGCCGGCTGACGGCGACTGCGTCGGTCAGGGCCCGACGACCAGGTGACCGTCGGGTTCGAGGAGGTCGACGGTGGCGTTGTCGTGGTGGCGCACCTGCCCGGCGTCCCACGCGAGCAGCCCGACCCGGCACCGTTCCCAGTGGTTCCCCATGACCTCGGCGTCGCTCGCACCCCGTTGCACCAGGCAGCCGCTGTCGCCGTCGTGCACGGCGTTGCCGGTGACCCGCGCCAACGTGCCGCCGTCGACATCGACCGCGCGCATCGTGTCGGCGATCGAGTTGCCGAACACGTTCGAGCCCTCGGTGTCGATGAGCTGCACACCCCACCAGCGGGCGTGGATCTCGTTCGAGCGGATCTCGGTGCCGATCGTGCGGGTCAGCCGGATCGC
>CAXBAZ010000409.1:0-4385 GCA_963973395.1 uncultured Acidimicrobiaceae bacterium | reverse complement strand
CGACGGCATCGTGGTCGAGGGCCGTTCGTCCCTCGATGTGTCGGCCGTGACGGGCGAGTCGATGCCGGTCGACGTCGAGGTCGACTGCCGTGTGCTGGCGGGAAGCATCAACGGCGGCGGGGTGCTCGAGATCGAAGCGACCGCACCGGCCGGAGAAAGCACCCTGGCGCGGATCGTGCGTGCCGTCGAAGAAGCCCAAGATCGCAAGGGCAAAGCCCAGCGGCTCGCCGATCGGATCGCCCGGCCGATGGTGCCCGGCATCCTGGTCGTCGCCGCAGCG
Source organism: uncultured Acidimicrobiaceae bacterium (assembly GCA_963973395.1). GTDB lineage: Bacteria > Actinomycetota > Acidimicrobiia > Acidimicrobiales > Ilumatobacteraceae > Ilumatobacter. Next base: position 4,105 of record CAXBAZ010000409.1, on the reverse strand, counting down.
ATCGCGACCGTCGGCTCGCTCGCAGGCGACCCGAGTTTGTGGATCGAGCGGGCGCTCGTCGTACTGGTCGCAGCGTCGCCGTGTGCGTTCGCGATCTCGGTGCCGGTCACCGTGTTCGCGGCGATCGGCGCCGCCACGCAGGCGGGCCTCGTGATCAAGGGCGGCGCCGCGCTGGAAGCGCTCGGCACGGTCCGGGTTGTCGCACTGGACAAGACCGGCACCCTGACTCGCAACCGGCCGACCGTGGTCGATGTCGTCACCAAGCCCGGTACCGATCGCGACCGTGCGTTGACGGTCGCGGCGGCGGTGGAGTCGTCGAGCGATCATCCTCTCGCGATTGCGATCGTGAACGCCACTGCCGGCGTGCTGCCGGCCTCGCAAGTGCACGCTGTAGCCGGATACGGCATCACCGGCACCGTCGCCGGTCAGACCGTGCGGGTCGGCAAGCCAGGGTTCGTTGACCCAGGCGGGCTCGCCGGCGACGTCGCCCGGCTGCAACGCGACGGTGCGACCGTCGTCCTGGTCGAGATCGACGGTGACACGGCTGCGGCGATCGCCGTGCGCGACGAGCTGCGCTCAGAGGCCGCTGACGTGATCGCAGGCTTGCACCGGCGTGGTTTGCGCGTCGTGATGCTGACCGGCGACAACGCTGCCACCGCCGCCGCGCTCGCCTCCCAGGCCGGCATCGACGATGTGCGCGCCGATTTGCTCCCGGCCGACAAGACGACGGCCATCGAACAGCTCGCCGAACACGGGGCCGTCGCGATGGTCGGCGACGGCATCAACGACGCCCCCGCCCTCGCCACAGCCCGCGTCGGCATCGCCATGGGCGCGGCAGGCACCGATGTTGCAATCGAAGCCGCGGACATCGCGATCATGGGCGACCGACTCACCCACCTCCCAGACGTCATCGACCACGCCGTCCGCACCCGACGGATCATGATCCAGAACCTGGTGCTGTCCGGGCTCATCGTGGCCGTGCTGATCCCGGTCGCCGGGCTCGGATGGCTCGGGCTCGGCGCCGTGGTCGCCACGCACGAGATTGCCGAAATCGTTGTGATCGCCAACGGTCTCCGAGCCCGCCGCCGCCTTCGGGGCGACACCGCCGACGCCGAGGCGACTTCGACGTTCGAGGTCGTCAATGCCTGATCCGCCGAGCCGGACCGATCACGATGGCGCACACGACAGCGGGCCGAACGACCCGACGATCATGTTCCTCGATCTCACGTCGTTCACCGCGCTGAATGACACCCACGGTGACGACACCGCCGTCGCCGTCCTCGACCTGTTCGTCGACGCCGTCGAACATGCAGTCGCCGGCCGCGGCCGGATCGTCAAGACCCTCGGAGACGGCGTGCTCCTCCGAATGTCCAGCCCCCAGGATGCGGTTGAGGTCGCGCACGCCGTCAGCGTTCGGCTCCACGACCACGACCGCACACCGGAGCTGACCGGCGGTGCGACCACCGGACCGGTTGTCGAACGAGACGGCGACGTACTCGGCGCCACCGTCAACCTTGCATCCCGACTCGCCGCCCTCGCAACGGCCGGCGAGCTGTGGATGACCGACCCGCCCGCACGCGCGGCGTCAATTGTCGGCTGGGCCGTCGAACCCCTCGGTCCCACTCCCATCCGCGGCCTTCGCGAACCGGTGAGCGTCCACCGGGTCATGCTCTGTGAACCCGACCGCTGCGTCGTCGACCCGGTCTGCGGCATGCGGATCACCCCCGGGCCCACCACGCCGACCATCGTCATCGACACGAGACAGTTCTGGTTCTGCTCGCCGACGTGCCACCAACAGCTGACCACCGCCCAGCACCGACACCAGACCGCGCCATGAGGAGTTGCAGACCACACGATGGTCGAGAACTGATGGGGCTTCGCGAAGTGTCTCGCAGTCGGACCGGTTCTGAGCGGGACCGTTGAGCTAGGTGAGTGTGGACGTGATGTTGCTTACTTCGACGACTGCCCGATCTGGCGGGCGGCGGCATCGCATTTCGCACCCTGGCGGCAGAGGTTCATGGGACACCCCAGCGCCCATCATGTTTCCGTTGCGCAATCGACATCTATTCGTAACATTCCGGAATGTCTTCGCCCTGGAAGCACTCCATCGCAGCTCTCGTCGGACTGGGCATCTCGCTGCTCGGCCCCCACGTGGCGACGGCCCACGAGCGGCCGGCCACATCGGATCCGGCCACGGTCGCACCCCTCGATGCCTGTCCCGTCGCCGGCCCGAGCAGCTTCATCGACAGCTGGGGCGACGCCCGCTCGTCGGGACGCCGACATGAAGGCGTGGACATGGAAGCCGAACGCGCGACCCCGGTGGTCGCAGTACGCGACGGTGCCGCCGAGTTCAAGCGCAGCAACCTCGGCGGCAACGCCATCTGGCTGACCGCTTCGACCAGTGAGCGGTTCTACTACGCACATCTCGACGGTTGGGCCGGTGAGAGCCGGGAGGTGCGAGCCGGCGAGGTGATCGGCTACGTGGGCCAAACGGGCAACGCTCGCGGCGACCACCTCCACTTCGAGGTGCGGCCGGGCGACGCCGCAGTGAACGCGTATCCACTGGTCGACGCAGCATGCGGAGCGCCAGCCGGACTCAGCCTCATTCCGGTCGCGTTCCGCCCGCTCCTGCGCTGAACCGCGCGCCGCATGCCCCCGCGACCGGACCTCACGAATCGATCGCGGTAGCCTACGACGCCATGTCGTACCTGACCTCTCGCTGGCCGGTCGCGGCCGTGACAGCCTCGCTCTCACTGGGTGCAGTCGCATGCGGCGGCGACGCGGACCAGGCTGTCGACACGGGGGTCGCGACGACGGTCCCTGCCTCTCCGAGCCAACTCCTCGACGTGAACGGATTCGTCGACTTCATGGGCGCCGAGCCCTCCGCTGTGCTGGTGAACGTGCACGTCCCGTACGAGGGGCACATCGACGGTACGGACGCGTTCGTTGCGTTCGACGAGATCGGCAGGTGGGACGACTTGCCGGCCGAGCTCGACGCACCGATCGCGCTCTACTGCCGATCGGGCAACATGTCGGCTCAAGCAACCGACACCCTCGTCGAACTCGGCTACACGAACATCGTCGACCTCGAGGGCGGCATGAACGCCTGGACGGCGGCCGGCAATCAGCTGCAGACGAGCCGCTGACGACCAACATTCCGGTCGTCGGGCCGGACGGAGCCCCGCGCATGGCAACGCGCGGCCGGCCCGCCGTCTCAGGCCATCGGCCGGTCAACCGCACGTTCGAATGCTGGTACCGGTGAAGTCGGGGACGGGGCGCTCCTCGGCTTCGGCCGCGGTCGCGACGGCCCCGTTCTCCCCGATGTCCTCGATCAGCCAGTCCATCTCTGCGATCTCGCGGCGCTGGGCCTCGATGATCTCGACAGCGAGTTCACACACTCGGTAGTCGGCCAGCTCCGAGCGCTCGCTGGTCAAGATGGCGATCGAGTGGTGCGGGATCATCGCGCGCATGTAGGACCGATCCTGAACCGTCGTCTGGCTGCGGACCAACCAGAGCGATCCTGCGAACAGCAGGACGGCAGCGGCCACGATCCCGACGTTGACCATGGTGCTCTTGTACATGCTGAGCATGAAACCAAGCATGATGACGGCCATCGTCGCGCCCATCACTACTGCCATGTAGGCGCGCGTCTCACTCCACCTGACGTGGTCCCACGCGTACGTGTTGAGATACATCAGCCCGAACATCACGATCGTGGAAGTGGCAATCATCGCCCCGAACCGGAGGTAGCTCATGTGAACACCTCCGACCGAAGATCGATCCTCGGAGGCTTCGTCGCCCGATTCTCTGTCCGGACTGACGTGGGACCGCTCCACTTCCAGTTCGTCAGGTGCTTCGCTGTCGCGTATTGATCGAGTCTCGTCCATGACCGCACTCCTACCCGAGACACCGATCATCTACTCGACACGTCATAGGACCTCGGTCGAGGTCGATTCGCCCGCAGTACCAGCTGCGTCGTCGGTCCCGCCACCTAGGGCCCGAACGATTCCAATACAAGCTTAGTTGCATTTCGGCCGTGAAGTGGTCAGTAAGTCGCGATCGTGGGCTTGGACGACGTCGCCTCCGCGGTGAACGACATCGAATA
>CAXBAZ010000408.1:0-4407 GCA_963973395.1 uncultured Acidimicrobiaceae bacterium | reverse complement strand
AGCAGGTTGTCGAGTGGGTTCACGTGTGCTCCGTTCGTGTCGCAGATGGGTGGGGCGTCGGCGGTTCGCTGCTGGTCACGGCTGCAGGAGCACCTTGATCGTGCCGTCGGTCTTGGCCTGGAAGTGTTCGTACGCCGACGGTGCCTCCGACAGCGGGAGGTGGTGGGTGGCGAGGTCCTCGGTGCCGAGCGGGTCGTCGTCGGCGATCACGAGCGGGAAGACGTCGTCGATCCACCGCTTCACGTGGGCCTGTCCCATCCGCACCGTGAGGCCCTTGTCGAACATCGTCATCATCGGCAGCGGGTCGGCCATCCCGCCGTAGACACCGCTGATCGACACCGTGCCGCCGCGGCGGACCGCATCGATCGCCGACGTCAGTGCGCTCAGCCGATCGACGCCGACCTTCTGGATCAGTTTGGACGAGATCGAGTCGGGGAGCAGGCCGGCGGCGCGCTGGGCGAGTGCGGCCGACGGGTTGCCGTGGGCTTCCATGCCCACCGCGTCGATCGAGCTGTCGGCGCCCCGTCCTGCCGTGAGCTCGCGGATCGCGGCGGTCACATCCTCGGCGGACCGGTCGGTCGAATCGATCGTCTCGATGCCGTGGCGGCCGGCCATGGCGAGACGGTCGGCCACGAGGTCGACGCCGATCACGAGGCCCGCGCCCCGGTGGCGGGCGATGCGGGCGGCCATCTGGCCGATCGGGCCGAGCCCGAACACGACGCACGACCCGCCGTCCGGCACATCGGCGAACTCGACCGCCTGCCAGGCCGTCGGCACGACGTCGGACAGGTAGACGAACCGGTCGTCCTGCGGACCCTCGGGCACCCGGATGGCACCGAAGCCGGCGTGGGGTACCCGCAACAGCTCGGCCTGCCCGCCGGGAACCTGGCCGTACAGCTTGGTGTAGCCGTAGAGCGCGGCGCCCTTGTCGTGCTCGGTGACCTGGGTCGTCTCGCACTGCGCGAACAGCCGGCGGTCGCACATCCAGCAGTGGCCGCACGAGATGTTGAACGGGACGACGATCCGATCGCCGACCGCGAGGTCGCCGACGTCGTCCCCGACGGCGACGACGTGACCCATCGGCTCGTGGCCGAGGATGTCACCGGGTTCCATGAACATCGTCAGCACTTCGTAGAGGTGGAGGTCGGAACCGCAGATGCCGGTGCTCGTCACCTCGATGATCGCGTCGGTCGGTACTTGGATGCTCGGGTCGGGAACCGTGTCGACGCGTACGTCGCGTCGGCCGTGCCAGGTGACTGCTTTCATGTTGCTTCCTCTCGATCGGACGTGGATGTGCTCGGGGGGACGAATGGGATCGTTCGGCCGCGACCGGCCGGCGCGAGCGGTGCGGTCTCGGACCCTGCCCGAGACGCGAAGCCACTCAGCAGGTCGGCCAGCGCGTCCGTGGCGGTTCGCTGCGCCGACCAGCCGAGACGTTCGGTCGCGAGCTGCGTGTCCATCGTCGGCACGCCGAGTGCGAGATCGATCCAGCCACGCGACGTGCGTTGGAGCCGAAGGGCGTACGTCAGGGCGGCCCCATGGCGCAGCAGCCATTCGGGCATCGCGAGCTGCTTCGCCAAGAGCGACTCGGCCAGCGCCGCCACATCGACGACCGGTGGCGCGGCGATGTTGACCGGACCGTCGACGTCGGCGTGCAGCGCAGCCCGATACGCCGTTCCGATGTCGTCGGTGTGGGTGGCCTGGAAGACCAGCCGCGGATGTCTGGGCACGATCGGTAGACCGCGACGCCCGATCACCGAGATCGGGACGAGGGGGCCGAGGAACAGCCCGGCGATCTCGGACGCCGCTCGTTCGGAAAACACGAGCGACGTCCGCATCCGGACGATCCGGGGAGCGGTGGACGACCGCGCCGCCGTGAGGAGCATGCGTTCGACGTCGGCTTTCTGGCGTGAGTACAGCGACGAGGGGATGCCCTGATTCGGCCACGACTCGTCGACCGGCGTGTCTTTCGGCCCGGGTGAGTACGTGCCGACGGACGACGCGTACACCAGGGAGCCCACGCCGTGTCGGACGACGGCGTCGAGCACGCGTTGCGTTCCGTCGACGTTCACGCGCCGGAGCAGGTCCTCGTCGCGCTGGGGCTGGATCAACCAGGCGAGGTGGATCACCGCGTCGGCGCCGTCGACGAACCCGAGATCGTCGGTCGACACATCGGCCGACACCCACGTCACCTTCGGGACGGCGAGCGCCGGTGTGCGGCGCGCGACGCCGACGATCTCGTCGACGGCAGGATCGTCGACGAGCGCGCGCAACACACCGCTGCCGACGTTGCCGGTGGCGCCGGTGACGACGACGCGCATCAGTCGGAACCTCGCGGGGAGTCCCCGCCCGGGCCCGTCATCCTTCGCGGTCCCAGAACCGCAGATCGGCGCACGCGTCGAGCAGTGCGGTCGCGCTCTTGCCGGTGTTGCCCAACTCGATGTACCCGCCGTCGCGCTTGCCGGCGTCGACACCGGCGGCGTCGAGCAGCATCGTCGCGTTCGGTCCGACGCCGACGAACTTCGCGTGGGCGTGAGCGTCGGTCACGAAATCGGCCGCAGGGGGCATCTCGGCAAGCTGGGCCGCACCGTCCTCCGTGAGCACGATCGCGACCGCGTCGAACAGCACCGACGGACCACCGTCGATCTTCTCGTCGATCGTGATCGGGTTGCCGTCGCTGTCGCTGATCCCCTCGATCGTCGGAGCGATGAAGGCGAGGCTCGCATCGGCGGCGTCGACCGCCCGACGCAACGCCTTGATCGTCTTCGCGTCGGCCCCGTCGCAGACGAGCGCACCGAACCGCCGCCCGGCGAACGTGCCGGGAGGATTGCCGAGGATGCTGAGCGCGGGTGACGGATCGACCTCGCGCGTCGGGGCGGCCGCCTCGATCCGTTCGGGGAGCTCTCGGAGTCCGAGCCCGGTGGCGACCTCCAGTGCGAGGTCGTCGTCGATGTTGCGCAACTGTCCGACCACCCGGGCACGGATCGACGGCGTCTGCACCTTCGACAGCTCGAACACGAGCGCGTCGGCGATGTGCTGCTGCTCGATGGCCGTCTGGCTCCGGTAGAACTGGAGCGCCTGGCTGAAGTGGTCGGCGAACGACTCGGGGCGGATCCGGCGTTTGTCGCCGCCCACCGGCTCGGGGAACGACCGGTACCCGGCGTCCGGCTGTTCGCGGGGGCCTCCGTCGCTGAGCGAGTTCGGTTCGTAGTTGGCCCGGCCCGCCGGTTGTGAGACGGTCATGTGGCCGTCGCGCTGGAAGTGCATCACGGGGCATCGCGGAGCGTTGACGGGGATCTGGGTGAAGTTCGGAGACCCGAGGCGCTTGAGCTGCGTGTCGAGGTACGAGAAGTTCCGGCCCTGCAGCAGCGGATCGTTCGTGAAGTCGATGCCGCGCACGACGTTCTGCGTGCAGAACGCGACCTGTTCGGTCTCGGCGAAGAAGTTGTCGACGTTCTGCTCGAGCACCATGCGGCCGACCGTGCGGATCGGGACGAGCTCCTCGGGGATCAGCTTGGTCGCATCGAGCACGTCGAAGTCGAACGAGTCGGCGAAGTCGTCGTCGAACAGTTGCATTCCCAGTTCGAACTCGACGGGGTGGCCCTGGTCGATCGTGTTCCACATGTCACGGCGGTGGAAGTCCGGGTCGGCGCCGTTGATCTTGACCGCCTCGTCCCACACCACCGACTGCATGCCGAGCACCGGCTTCCAGTGGAACTTCACGAACGTGCTCTCGCCCGCAGCGTTCACGAGCCGGAACGTGTGGACCCCGAAGCCCTCCATGAAACGGAACGAGCGGGGGATCGCCCGGTCGGACATGATCCACATCACCATGTGCATCGATTCGGGCATCAGCGAGATGAAGTCCCAGAACGTGTCGTGGGCGGTCTGGGCCTGCGGGAACCCGCGGTCGGCTTCGGGCTTGGCGGCGTGGATCAGGTCGGGGAACTTGATCGCATCCTGGATGAAGAACACCGGGATGTTGTTGCCGACGAGGTCCCAATTGCCCTCGGGCGTATAGAACTTCACGGCGAAGCCACGCACGTCGCGGGCGAGGTCGGGCGAGCCCTTGCTGCCGGCCACGGTCGAGAAGCGGGTGAACACCTCGGTCCGTTCGCCGGCGCGCTGGAACAGGTCGGCGGATGTGATGTCGGACAGCGATTCGTAGGTCTCGAAGTAGCCCTTGACGCCGTAGCCGCGGGCGTGGACGACGCGCTCGGGGATCCGCTCGTGGTCGAAGTGGAAGATCTTCTCCCGCATCACGAAGTCCTCGAGCAGCTGCGGGCCGCGGTCGCCCGCGGTCAACGTGTTCTGGTCGTCGGCGATCGGCACGCCCTGCTGGGTCGTCAGCACCGACCCACCATCGGTGGCCTGCTGATGAGTTTCGCCCCCGGCGGTCGCCGATGT
>CAXBAZ010000407.1:0-4413 GCA_963973395.1 uncultured Acidimicrobiaceae bacterium | reverse complement strand
CGACCTTCCACTCGCGCATGTGGACCTCGACCGAAGCCCACGCCGAGAACTGGGAACGCACGTGGGATCTGGAGGTCAATCGCGAGAACTTCGACTTCCCTAACGTGGGGGAGTGGAGTCACTTCCAGAACAACACGATGCTCATGCTCCCCGGCGAACCTTGGGTTTACATCTACGGCACCAACGAGGGCCGTTGGAACGGCGGCGGCATCCATCTCGTGCGCGTGGACTGGCGCAGCATGTGGAACCGTTCAACCTATGAGTTCTGGGGTCGAGACGGCGGCGGAACATGGGCATGGCGCCGCGGTGGTTTCACGACCCCGATCCTCACCCCCACGGTTCCTAACAACGCCATCGGCGAGCTCTCCGCTCAAGTCATCGACGGACGAGTCGTGCTCTCGTACTGCGACGGCATCCTTGGCGCCGTCACCCGGACCGCTCCTCGCCCGGAAGGCCTATGGACGATGCCCGCCATTCAGGTCACCGGAGTCGAGCAGCCAGCCCTTTACGCGCCGGCGATCCATCCGTACAGCAACTTGGGCCGTGCGCAAATGCTGCTGTCAGCGTGGCCGCAGGTGAATGGCCAGACGCTCTACTACGGCACGAGGCAATGGGAGGTCAGCCTCTTCGGTGGAGGGTCCGGCTCCCTGAGTTCCTCTCCGACGGCGCGGGCAGCGACCGAGAACCTGTCCTCCGAGTCCAGTCACGTGACCGAGGAGTACACGGGGGACCTGGCGCCTGACGTCTCTCAGCTCCCCGTGGCCGAGCAGGTCGCGGTTCTCGCGGACGCAGTCGACGCCGAGGTCGATCATGATTGGCTCCGCTCTGCCTTACAAGGAGAACTCGAGGACGATCGCACAACCCCGGCCGATCACGAAAACTATGACCCGATGACCGCGGAGTAGGCCCTTCTCGAGCGGACTCCTCGGCGGTGCGCCCCTTGGCCCGGGCGTCCCGGGCGGTGTCGCTTTTCCGCAATGTCTGTCGGATCAATTAGTGGCCGCCCAGAACGGGTGCAGTTCTGGGCGGCAGCAATGCCAGCGTTGCGTCCGTCGTCACCGCACTCAGATCCACAGCATCCGGGAACAGGAAACGTTACGTGTTTCCGGCGTTCCCCGACCCAAGTCCGAACGGATGGGGGAGTCGCCGTCGGCGAGCACGCTCCAGCCGCCACGCAGCCAACCAAGTAGGGGAGCCGTTATTCCTCGGGCTCCTGCGCTGGCGCCGCGACGTCGTTGGCCTCGCGGGCTTCGCCCTGAACGGCCACGGCGCATACCCAGACGCCCTCGCCGAACTGCCCACCAACTGCCCTGAATAGCGTACACAGAACGGTTAACTATCTGTCCACCCTAAACCAGTAGGTGCCGTCCACGATTTCTGAATTTGCCAAGTTGATGCCCGGCTCTCCAATTGTGAAAGCTGCAAGTTCGCTTGCATACCTCGCTAAGTGGTCGGTGTGCGCCTTGATAACGGAGGCGTCAATTCGAAGAGCAATAGCAAATTTCAATTCGCCAAAACTATATTTGATCCATGCGCTGCCATCGCCAAGTACTCCAGCGTCGCGTACGCCTACGCACCAGCATTCGGTTAATGTGTTAGTGCGAATCTCGTTCAGCAAGTAACAAAGGAAGCGCGACGGCATATCTCGGTTGGCGTCGTCGCAGTACCGCGACTGCAATTCGCGATGGCATTGGGTGATGAATGGAAAAGCCCGCGAGTGCTCATTTTCTGAAAACGTGTCAGTCCAGTGGTTCTCGGTTGGCCCGTCTTGGTTCATAACTTTGCCGCTCTAATGTAATGGTAACTTTAGGATTCAATATCTGTCGCACAAAAGCGTAACCTGGGCAACGCCGGTGTCGGGGCATCGCTCAACTGCGATGCCCCGACGGGGTACCTAGTTAGTTGTACGGTGGCGGAGTATCGTCAGGATGTGGAGGGACTGCGTAGCCTACCCAAATCGGACACAGTTGGTCGCTAGGCGGCGTATTCTCACAGTAGATACTGAGATTGCCTAGCATCTCGCTGCCAGGCGGGGTGTTCTGGGTGGTTGATCGCACTTCGATAGAGCGAACCCGCTTACTTTCCCATTGACTGCAATCGACGGGAATTGAGTTAATGACACGACATGTCAAGCGGTCGAACCAGTTTGTGAATACTCCAGCGGTGGGATTCGACTGAGACTCGTTACAGCCCCCCGCGTTTCCTACCGTCGCCTTCCATATGTTTCTGTTCCATACCCAGTGCTTACCCCGTGCCTTATCGTAGCCAAACGGTTGGTCTCCCGTTGCCCCATCGAACCAGTACCCTCGTCGGAGAATACTGGATGAGTATGTTCCACCTTGGGGCGTTTTCCAAGTGTCACACCTAGCAATTCGGCTCGTGGCCATTTGCGGGACTGTACTTTCAACGGTGTAACTCCGATCTAGGAGGTACACGATGAGTAAGCAGGTTGAGCCGGCGCTGGCGCCGGTCGCGACGGAGGTCAAGAGCAGCCGGTGTCGACGACGGCGGGTGAGCAGTCACCGGTGGTGGACAAGGCGCTGGTGGCGCAGTTGGTAGGCCAGGCCCAGCGGCAGGGACTGTCCGTGGAGGGCGAGGACGGTCTGCTCGGGCAGCTGACCAAGCTGGTCCTGGAGTCGGCCCTGGAGGGCGAGATCACCGCTCACCTGGGCTACGACAAGCACGAGCGGTCCAAGGGCGTGGTCGAAGGCAACGCTCGCAACGGTACGAGGTCCAAGACGGTGTTGACCAAGGCCGGACCGGTGGAGGTCGATGTGCCGCGGGATCGTGCTGGCTCGTTCGAGCCGGTGGTCGTGTGCAAGCGGCAGCGCCGGCTCGGGTCGATCGAGGACATCGTGCTCTCACTGTCGGCCCGTGGGATGACACATGGTGACATCTCGGCGCACCTGGCCGACGTGTACGGCTCGGAGGTGTCGAAGACGACCATCAGCACCATCACCGACAAGGTCCTGGACGGGATGGCCGAGTGGCAGAACCGCCCTCTGGACCCGGTGTATCCGGTGGTGTTCGTCGATTGCATCAACGTCAAGGTCCGCGACGGGCAGGTCGCTAACCGGCCCATTTATATCGCGTTGGCCGTGACCGTGGACGGTAACCGCGACATCCTCGGACTGTGGGCCGGCGACGGCGGCGAGGGCGCCAAGTACTGGCTGCAGGTGCTGACCGAGATCAAGAACCGCGGCGTCGAGGACGTCCTCATGCTCGTCTGCGACGGGCTCAAGGGTCTGCCTGACGCGGTGAACACCGTCTGGTCGGACACGATCGTGCAAACCTGCATCGTGCACCTGATGCGCAATAGCTTCCGCTACTCCGCCCGCCAGGACTGGGACGCGATCTCCCGCGCTCTCAAGCCCGTCTACCAGGCCGCGACCGTTGACGAGGCCGAGGAACGCTTCCTGGAATTCCAGGAGGAATGGGGTCGGAAGTATCCGGCGATCGTCCGACTCTGGTCGAACAGTTGGGCCGAGTTCGTGCCCTTCCTACAGTTTGACCGCGAGATCCGGCGGATCGTGTGCACCACAAACGCCATCGAGTCGGTCAACGCCCGCATACGCAAGGCCGTCAGGGCCCGGGGCCACTTCCCCAACGAGCAGGCCGCGCTCAAGTGCGTCTACCTCGCCGTGATGGCACTGGACCCCACTGGCAAGGGCCGAGCCCGGTGGACCCAACGCTGGAAGCAAGCACTCAACGCGTTCGACATCGCCTTCGACGGCCGACTCTCAGCCCACCGCAACTAACCCACTACACATGCAGAGATACACCGTTAAGTTGACAGACCCCTTCGCGGCCCGCGTCGGCTCAGGTGTGGTTCCAGCTGGTGACCGGCTCCTGCACGTTGCCGTCGGAGTCGTAGGTGTAGAAGCCCTCCCCGTCGCCGAGGCCGGCCTTACCGGCGTCGATGCCCTTCTGGAGCATGTCCGCGAATTTAATCCGCGTCGGGTCGCCGGAGGCGCGGGAGATGTTGGCGGCCACGTTGAAGCCGACGGTGTCGTAGACCTGGAACGGGCCGGCGGGAGAGCCGGTGGCGGTGCGCCAGACGTTGTCGATGTCGGCGGGGTTGGCGATGCCGTTGACGTAGAGTTCGGCGCCGGCGCTGAGCCAGGGGACTAGCAGACCGTTGAGCAGGTACCCGGGCGTCTCTTTGAGGACGGGCACCGGGACGAGGCCGATCTCGGCGGTGAACCCGAGCACGATGTCGAAGTACTTCTTATCGGTTTCCGGTGTGACCATCACCTCGCCGGTGTTGTAGCGCCACACGAGGTTGGCGAAGTGCAGGGCCAGGAACTTTTCGGGCCGTCCGGTCTCGGCCGCGAAGTCGCTGGGGCGGAGCGTGGAGGTGTTGGTGGCGAAGATGGTCTTCTCGGGCGCGCTCTGGCCGATCTTCGTCCACAC
>CAXBAZ010000406.1:0-4426 GCA_963973395.1 uncultured Acidimicrobiaceae bacterium | reverse complement strand
GCGTCGGCTCGGTCGGCGGTAATGCTTTGTTCGGCGTCGGTGACCACGATCGACAGGTGCTTTTCGAGCACGCCAATGACGGTGGACGGACTGCGGTGCCGTGCGGTCGTGAGTTCGGGCGAGTCTGCCAACTGCTCGGCGATCTCGGGTGGCAGAGAAGCTGTCGTCAGACAGAACGCAGTCTGACCGAACAGCCGACGGATCACCACCTGGTACACGATGTCAGTGTCGAGGCGTAGGCGACTAGCAGCCTCGAGATCGATCCGGCGTTGCAGCGGTTGAACGACTTCGAGCGTCGAGTCATCCGAGAATGCCATCAGGTCGTCGACCGAGCCGAACTGGCGGAGGTAACGCTGGTCGGATTCGACCGCGAACGAACCGCGGCCGGGGGTTCGCACAACAAGTCCCTCGGCGACCAGTTCCTGAAATGCTCGACGGATGGTCTGGCGGCCCACGCCGTACCGTGTCTCCAGGACGCTCTCGGTTGGCATCTGTCGACCACCGTCGAACTGTCCACCACGAATGGCGTTGCGTAGCTCGGCTGCCACCGTCCGATAGGCAGCGGTACCTTCTGTCGTCACGTGGTGATTCCCCCGCGTGCCACCAACTGCTGAGCGATCACGTTGCGTTGAATCTCGTTCGTTCCCTCTCCGACGATCATCAACGGAGCGTCTCGGAAGTAGCGCTCGACGTCGAACTCCGTCGAATAGCCGTACCCACCGTGAATGCGGATCGCATTGAGGGCGACTTCCATAGCGACTTCCGACGCAAACAGCTTCGCCATCCCGGCCTCCATGTCGCATCGTTCGCCAGAGTCGAACCGTTCAGCGGCGAACAGGACGAGTTGGCGGGCTGCTGTCAGTTTGGTCGCCATGTCGGCGAGGTAGTTGCCGATCGATTGATGCTTCCAGATCGGCTTTCCGAACGACTCGCGCTCTTGAGCGTACGCAAGTGCATCCTCGAACGCCGCTCGGCCGACACCGAGGGCACGCGATGCGACCTGAATCCGCCCCGTCTCCAAACCGCGCATCATCTGCGCGAACCCCTCACCCTCGGCTTCGCCGAGCAGAGATGACGTAGGCGTCCGATACTCCTCAAAGACCAGTTCACAGCTTTCGACTCCCTTGTAGCCCAACTTGGGAAGATCCTGCGACACCGTCAGACCGGGCCCATGCTCCACGAGAAGAATGCTGATGCCACGATGGCGAGGCTCGGCCTGTGGGTCGGTCTTGCAGAGCAGAGCCAAGAGCTGGGAGCGCCGGGCGTTGGTGATCCACGTCTTGGATCCGTCGACCACGTAGTCGTCGCCATCGCGTCGTGCGATCGTCCGCATGGCCTGCAGGTCCGAACCTCCGCCTGGCTCCGTCAGCGCCATCGTGGCTCTGACCTCACCGGTCGCCATTCTCGGCAGGTATCGATCCTTCTGTTCCTCGGTCCCGAAGGTGGCGATGAGTTTGGCCACCACGGTGTGACCCCCCATTGCGCCAGCGAGACTCATCCAGCCTCGCGCCAGTTCCTCCGTGACGGCGACGTAGCAGGCCATCGACACCGCGGTTCCGCCGTAGTCGGCATCGATCGCCAATCCGAAGACTCCGAGTTGCTTCATCTGGTCGATCATCGAAGCGGGATAGGTGTTGGCATGCTCGATCTCGCGCACGAACGGCCGGACGTCGCGTTCGACGAAGGTTCGCACCGTTTCGACAATGAGTTGTTCGGTTTCGTTCATGGCGTCGGGTCTTTCGTGTTCGGTGGCATCGGATGGTCCGGGGGGGGGGCTGTCGCTGAGCGGCACGCCTCAGATCGCGCCGAACGTTCTCATGGTCTCGATTTCAGCTTCGTCGTACCCGAGGCTGGCGAGGATCGACGTGGTGTGCTCTCCAAGGGACGGAACAGGCCCCATCCGAACGTCGACGTTGCCGGTCGACTGACCGGGTGGTAGCAGCGCATCGATCGGTCCCCCAGGCGTCTCGATCTGTCGCCATCTGTCCCGATCAGCCAAGGCAGGATGATGTTCGAGATCGGTGACAGGCCGCACCCGTGCGCAAGCGATGTTTGCATCGGTCAGGAGACGTTCGATCGCCACGGTTGTGAGTTCGCCGAACCTAGCGTCGACCAAGGCGTCGAGGTCTGCACGATGAGCCACCCGACTCGTGTTGGTGGCGAAGCGGGCGTCGCTGATCAGTTCCGGCTGGTCCAGCACCTGGCGACAGAACGCAGCCCACTCACGGTCATTCTGCACCGCGATCACCACAGGGATTCCATCCGCCGAGGAATGAGGGCCGTACGGGGCAATCGTCGCATGATGGCCACCAACCCGATCTGGTACTCGACCCGAGTTCAAGCTGTAGTACGCCGGTGCGCCCATCCACTCTGCCAGCGAGTCGAACAACGACACGTCGAGCGCAGCGCCCTCACCGGAGCGCCGACGCTCGTACAAGGCGGTCAGGATCCCGCTGAACGCGTACATGCCTGCGGCGATATCGGCGATCGAGATGCCCGCCCGCGAGGGCGTGTCAGGAGTTCCCGTGAGCGACATGAAGCCGACTTCCGCTTGGATCAGCATGTCGTACGCTTTCTTGTCGCTCCAGGCGCCATCCGCTCCGTACCCAGAGATGTTGCAGACGATCAAGTCCGACCGCCGGCTACGGAGCTGATCCGCACCGAGCCCGAGGCGACGTGCGGCACCAGGAGCGAGATTCTGGATGAAGACGTCGGCGGTTGCGAGCAGACGATCCAAGACTGCCCGTCCGTCTGACGACTTGAGGTCGAGGGTGATGGATTCTTTAGAGCGGTTGAGCCAGACGAAGTAGCTCGCCTCGCCGAGGACGGACTCGTCATAGCGTCGGGCGAAGTCTCCGCCATCCGGCCTTTCGATCTTGATGACGCGCGCCCCGAGGTCGGCAAGTTGCCTCGTCGCGAACGGTGCCGCCACGGCCTGCTCAAGCGATACAACCACATGACCCTCTAGCGGACGCCCACTTTTGTTCATGGCCGCTCGGCCGACCGCGGATAACCAAACATGCGGCCAAACTAGCAATAGAGCCGCCTCTATGTGAATCGCTTGCCAACCCGGCTGCTGAGAGCAGCGGCGAGAGGCGCGAGGAGACGCGGCCTTGCCGTCGGCTGTTGTACCAGCCGCTGTCTGCGAGGACACTCGGTGCCACGGCATCGCAGCCAATATCCTGTGACCTCGAACGTCGCCGCAGCTCGGATCACACAGCGACAAGCTCGCCGCCGACCGCACCCGTTGGTGCCTCGACCACCGACTCCCAGAAGCGCTCGAACGCCTCGAGGAACTTGCCGAGCGAGCCGAGCAGTTTCGCCTGGGCCGAGAACGCGAAGACGTAGCCCGCGAGCAGCGACGAATCGAAGAGTTCACTGCCGCCGAACAACGCCGCATCAACCGGCTACGCGTCGAGCACCTGGACAATCAGATCGAACGCTGGCGACACGCCGCAGCCATCCGCGAGTTCGGCACCGCCACCTTGACGAGCACCGACCCCGAGACAGCTGAATGGTTGGCATGGGCGTCGAGCTACGCCGAAATGATCGATCCGCTCGTCACCGGCGTTGCCCCTCCCGACATCACCGTGCCGGCCTCGCTGGTAGCCGTGGACGTACCGACCGACGTCCGCCAGGTTGTTGGCGTCCCCGGGGTCGGCACCGCGATCAATCCGGAGAATCGGCTCGACCACGAACTCGATTGACGACCGCGGAACTCCTGTGCCTGTCACTCCTTCGCAGGGCGGCCGACTGGGAGGCCGGGCACCGGACACTCGAGATTCACGTCGCTGCTCATCTCACTGCTGGCCCGGAGCGCTACGAGTTGCGCTACTCAACTCGCAGGTTGCTTCGTCGATGGCTCAAGGCGGCGCCATCGACCTTGTAACGAAGGCCCTCCTCAGGCGAGAATTCATTCGTACCAGCTATCTGAGACAGTCAGGTCAGGACCCATCACCAAGGGTCATGCCTTCGCAACCGTCGGCCGCTCGTACAACGACTACCGGCTCCCCGAGCGTCTCGGTGGTGGTGTCGTCACGGTGCGGCTGCACACAAACGACGAGGACCGTCGCCGCGAGTTCAATCGGACCGAGAACGTCCGTCAGATCCCGCCCGGTGATCCGGACTTCGAGGTGCTGTACAAGCGGCGCAACGACGCTGAGAGCATCAACCGCCATCTCGACGACACGCTGTGGCTGCGGCGAGTTCACTCGGTCAGTGCGCAACGGCAGTTGCTCAACCTGATCACGTACGCCATCGGCGTGAATGCGATGTCGATGCACGTTCGTCGGCAAGGGCTCGCGCCACCGGCCGCAGCCTGATCCCACTTTCAATTTGAAACCAGGGCACGAGCGCGCCTCGAGCGGCTTCCTGGATGGCGCCCGGGCCCGTTCCCGCCGGATCGGAGTTCGCGCCGGCCATCGGA
>CAXBAZ010000405.1:0-4437 GCA_963973395.1 uncultured Acidimicrobiaceae bacterium | reverse complement strand
CGACCAGTGGCAGCGGCTGGTCGACGGCGAGGTCGCGCCGGCCACGGCTGTCGAAGAACTGCTCCGGTACGACGCTCCGCTCCAGATGTTCGAGCGCTGGGTGCTCGAACCCGGAGTCGAGGTCGCGGGGCAGAGCCTCCAGGTCGGCGACGTCGTCGCGATGCTGTTCGGATCGGCGCAACGCGATCCCCGGCGTTTCGACCGACCCGACGTGTTCGACGTGGCGCGCGGCGACGCCGCGCACATCGGCTTCGGAGGCGGGCTCCACTTCTGCATCGGCGCACCGCTCGCCCGGGCCGAGCTCACCCGTTCGGTGACCGGGCTGGTGGCCCGGTGTCCCTCCCTCGGCCTGGTCGAGGAACCGACCTACCATCCGACGTTCGTGATCCGCGGGCTGACGAAACTGCAGCTCACCACCGGCCGCTGAGCCGCACGAGCGGTGCGCAGCGGCGTCCTGCTGGTACGGTGCGATCTCTTGGGTGAGGTGTCTCGCTTGGGTCCGAGCGCCGCCCGCGTCGCCGACCAGGCCGTCTCGCTCGACCGGAACAGAGAGCGAGGAAGCATGGCGAAGGCCAAGAAGAAGGTCACACGGTGGTCCGATGGTTCGATCGACCCGGACGACCTCGCCCCGAGTGAGCGGATCGCACACGAGCTGGTGAGCGAGTTCGCCGACCTTGCGCCGTCGGTCGAGAAGATCATGGACGCCGAGATCTCCGACGAGGGCCGAATCGAGGCGCTCGAGCTCTTCCGGGGATCGCTCGACACGATCGGCGACCCGAACCGGAACCCGCGCACAGCGATCGAAGCCGCGGGCGGCACCCCGCCCCCATTCCGCACCGAGTGATGACACCATTCCGCACCGAGTGATGACGGTGTGATGTCACCCGGTCGGGGGAACCGACATCCACGCTCGGGGCGTTCCACCCGTCGATAGCGTTGTCATCGGGTCGGGTCTGCAAACTCCGCCACAAGATTTGTCCCGGCCTCTCAAGTCGGCAACGCCGTTCCCGATGACGTTGCATGAGGTTCGTTCGACGGGCATCGCTGGTGTTCAGCCTGGTGCTGATCGTGGCGATCGTGGTCGGGTACGCGGTGCGTACCAACGAGCTCGCTCGCGACCGTGATGCCAGCCTGGCGTCGTCCGCGGACCTCGGCAGCGCACAGCTGTCGTCGCTCGTCGACGCAGCATCGGTCGGGTCCCGCTCGGTCGCCGAGCCGGGCACCGCGAACGTCTCGGCGATCGCCGATGCGCTCGCCGCCGTGCACCCTGGACTCGGCTTCTGCGTCGTCGACGCGACCGCCCACACCTGCGCCGGCGACGGTCCGATGCCGACGACCGCCCAGGTCGACGCCGAACAGCGTCGACGCGCCGAGGGTGCCGACTCCTCGGCAGCCACGACCGACGTGTCGGTCTACGACTCGCTGATGACCATCGAGGCCGTCGGCCGCCACGTCACCGTGTTCGCCGCGGCCCCGGCGAACGTCATCGACGGTTCGTCGGCGCACACGGTGAAGGCCACGACGCTGCTCCCGGCCGACGTCCCGGTCGGCGGATTCTCCGACGATCAGGGCCTCCGCCAGACATCGGCCGTGGTCGCCGGAATGGCCGACGTGTACGTCAGTGCCATCGCTCCGGCCGACGTCGGTCTGCCGGGTGACGAGTTCCGCTTCTACGTCATCATCTTCTCGCTCGCCGTCGTGCTCCTGGCGCTCGCCGGCGTCACGCTCGTGCTCGAGCAGCGGAGCCTGCTCGAGCGGGCCAGCTTCGACTCGCTCACGAAGCTCCCGAATCGCAGCGAGTTCGAACGGCGTGCCGCCGAGGTGCTCGCCACCGCCGACCGCAACGAGACCGGGGTGTGCCTGTTGTTGTTCGACCTCAACGGCTTCAAGCAGATCAACGACACCCACGGTCACATCGTCGGCGACGAGGTGCTGAAGGTGGTCGGATCCCGCCTTCGCAAAGCCGTGCGCGACCACGATGTCGTCGCTCGATGGGGCGGGGACGAGTTCGTCGTCGTGATGCCGGGCATCGCGACGCCCGAGATGGGGAGCCGTCGTGCGCTGCAGCTCGCCGAGCAGGTGGGCGGTCGCACCCGCCTCGACGGCATCGAGACCGCACTCCGGGTCAAGGTCAGCGTCGGCGTGTCGATCTGGCCCCAGCACGGCGAGGGCCTCGACGATCTCGTGATCGCCGCCGACCAGGCGATGTACGAGGCCAAGCGTGAAGGCGTGACCTGCAAGGTGGCGGCGATGGCACCGCCGCAGCCGGACCTCGTCCACACCCACGCCTGAACCGTCGATCCGTCTCGTCGTCCCCGGCCGTCGGCGCAGCGGCCGCTCGATGTCTACGCTTGCGACCTGTGGCCACCGTCGAACACGCCCTCACCTCCAAACTCGCCGGATTCGGCACCACGGTCTTCGCCCAGATGTCCGCCCTCGCGTCGTCGACGGGTGCGATCAACCTCGGTCAGGGCTTTCCCGACACCGACGGTCCGGTCGAGGTGCTCGACGCCGCGGTCGCCGCGATCAGGTCGGGTGTCAACCAGTATCCGCCCGGCCCCGGCGCACCCGAGCTGCGCGCCGCGATCGCCGAGCACCAGCAGCGGTTCTACGGGCTGACCTTCGATCCGGACACCGAAGTGCTCGTCACGGCCGGTGCGACCGAAGCGCTCGCGGGCGCGTTGCTGGGCATGCTCGACACCGGCGACGAGGTCGTGCTGTTCGAGCCCATGTACGACAGCTACCAGGCGTGCATCGCGATGGCCGGTGGCGTGGTCAAACCCGTCGTGCTGCAACCGGATGACGACGGTCGGTACGGGTTCGATCGCGAGCGGTTCACCGCCGCATGTACGCCGGCCACGAAGCTGATCCTGCTCAACACTCCCCACAACCCCACGGGCAAGGTGTTCACCCTCGACGAACTCGAGTTCATCGCTGCGGTCGCCCAGGAGCGTGACATCCTGGTCGTCACCGACGAGGTCTACGAGCACCTCGTGTTCAGCGGTGCGGAGCACGTGCCGATCGCCACGCTGCCCGGGATGGCCGAGCGGACGATCTCGATCTCGTCCGGCGGCAAGACGTTCAACACGACGGGCTGGAAGATCGGCTGGATGTGCGGCCCGGCGCCGATGGTGAACGCAGCGAAGACCGCCAAACAGTTCCTGACCTATGTCAACGGCGCGCCGTTCCAGCCGGCGATCGCAACGGGTCTGCGCCTCCCCGACTCGTTCTTCCAGGCGCTGGCGGCCGATCTCGAGGCAAAGCGCGACCGGTTGGTGCCGGGGCTCGAGGCGGCGGGGCTCACCGTGTACCGACCCGAGGCGACCTACTTCACGACGGTCGACATCCGTCCGGTCCGCCCCGACGGCGACGGGGTCGCGTTCTGCGTCGACCTGCCCGAACGGATCGGCGTCGTCGCGATCCCCAACCAGGTCTTCTACGCCAACCCCGAGCACGGACGCCACCTCGTGCGGTTCGCGTGCTGCAAACAACTCGACGTCATCGACGCCGCCGTCGAGCGGTTGGCGCTGCTCGGCGGGTCGTCGTGACGACCCTCCGGATCGCCGCCCTCCAGCACGACATCGTCTGGAACGATCGCGACGCCAACTTCGAGCGGCTGGCACCGATGATCGCCGGCGCGGCGGCGGCCGGTGCACGACTCGTGCTGTTGACCGAGACGTTCTCGGTCGGGTTCGGGTTCGACGACCCGGCATTCACCGCCGAGCCGACGGGAGGAGCATCGGCCCGGTTCCTGACGGAGCAGGCGGCACTCCACGGCGTGTGGGTCGGTGGCACGTGTCCGGAGATCCTCCCCGACGCACCGGCCGACGACCAGCGGCCGTCGAACTCGTTCGTGCTGGCCGGGCCGGACGGCACGCAGCACCGCTACCGGAAGATCCACCCCTTCTCGTTCGCCGGCGAGGACCGGTTCGTGCGGCCGGGCACCGACCTCGTGACGGTCGAGGTCGAGGGCGTGAGGCTCTCGATGTTCGTGTGCTACGACCTGCGGTTCGCCGACGAGTTCTGGGGCCGGGCCCGCGACACCGACGTGTATCTGGTGCCGGCCAACTGGCCGGCGATCCGCCGCGAGCACTGGACGGCACTGTTGCGGGCGCGGGCGATCGAGAACCAGGCCTACGTGGTCGGCGTCAACCGGGTCGGCTCGGGGGGAGGCATCGACTACACCGGTGACTCGCAGATCATCGACCCGCTCGGCGACGTGCTGGCCGGCGCCAGCCGGGTGGAGACGATCGTCCTCGCCGACGTGTCGTCCGAGCACGTGGCGGGCGTTCGTGATCGTTTCAGGTTCCTGGCCGACCGTCGGTGACGCCCGGCGGTCAACCGTCGGTCAGTGCGCGCACGCAGGCGTCGAGCAGGCCGCTGAGGTAGCCGTAGAGGTGATATTCGGGTGAGTCCTCGAAGCGCTCGCTGACCTCG
>CAXBAZ010000404.1:0-4440 GCA_963973395.1 uncultured Acidimicrobiaceae bacterium | reverse complement strand
GTACCGTCGGCCAACCGGGTCGTGACAAGCCCTCCCGGTTCGACCTGGTCGACCGAGCGGACCACGTGGCCGTCGGCATCGCGGGTGATGCTCCATCCCCGACGCAGCAGGTTGACCGGATCGAGGACGGCAACGCGGGCCTCGATCGACTCGAGACGGCGGAGTTCGGCGGCCAGCATCGGTGGGGTGCGCTCGACGACACGTTCGACACGGCGGTCGACGGCGACGTCGGCCTGCCGGAGTTGTCGACCCTGCACCGAACGCAGCTGCCCGACGCGGGTGGTGAGGCGCTCGTCGGCCCGCTCGACCGCGGCGTGGGTGTTGCGGGCGACCCGATGGGCGCGGTCGGAGAGTCGGCTGCGGGCTTCGGCCAGGTCGCGCCGGGCGGTGTCGGCGATCGCCGACCAGCGCTGCTCGGTGTGATCGCGGTACGCGGCCACCCGCTCGACGAGTGCGCCCGCACACGCGGTCGGCGTCTTGAGCGCGGTGTGCGCCACCTCGTCGGCCACGCTCCGGTCGACCTCGTGGCCGAGACCGGTGAGCACCGGCAGAGGGCTGGCGGCGATCGCGAGGGCGATCGACTCGGCGTCGAACGTGGCCATCTCGTTGCGGGCGCCACCGCCGCGGATCACGACCACGGTGTCGAGATCGCGACGCGCGGAGAGCGTGGTGATCGCGGCAGCGACCGAGGCGGCTGCCCACTCGCCCTGCACGCGCGAGTCACACACGCTGAGCCGGAATCCGAAACCGCTGCGGTCGATCTCGTCGTGGAAGTCGTGCCACGCAGCCGTGCCCACACTGGTGACGACGCCGACGCGCAACGGAACCGGCGACAGCCGGTGACGACGGTTGGCGTCGAACAACCCGGTGGCGACGAGTCGGCGGATGACCTGGTCGCGCGCCTGTGAGAGCTCACCGAGCGTGAACCGGGGATCGATGCCGGCCATCTTGAGGCCGAGCCGGCCGTTCGGCGCGTAGTAGTCGAGGTGACCGAAGATGCGGACCTTCATGCCGTCGGCGAGCTCGAGCCGGTGCTTCCTGAGCAGCGGCGTCAGGTTGCGCTTCATGGGCGCGAACAGCGACACGTTCAGCACCGCCCTGCCCGCGTCGCCGTGCTCGACGAGCGCGAAGTACGTGTGCGGCCCGCTGTGTCGGAGCCCGTCGATCTCGCCGCGCACCCAGACCCCGTCGGAGAACCCGCGGCGCAGTTGGTCGTTGATCGCGTCGGCCAGCTCCCCGACCGTGAAGGTCGGGTTGACCGGATCGTCGAGCGGCTCGTCGCCGAAATCGAACGCTGGCTGGCTCATCGTCACGAGTCTCGCAAGTTCGGGCCCGTTCGGGACACCGGACCGGCCGCCGACGACCGGATCGGCGATCGAGCGCGGTGTCAGGCGCCGAGACGGCGCACGTTGGCGGGGGTGAGGTCGTCGGACTCGTCGGACTCACCGTCGTCGAGGGACGCGAACAACTCGCCGTCGATCGGGAGGTTGCGTTCACGGCGAACCGACTCGAGTTGCTGCAGCGGCTTCTCGAGCTGCCGTTTGCGCGTGCCGACCAACTCGTCGAACTGCCGGTCGAGGCGATCGAAGCTCGACTTCACCTTGTCGAGCTGGTCGCTGTACTTCTGCCACTGATTCCCGAACTTGCCGATGAGCGCCAGGATCTGGTCGCTCGTCTGCTCGATCACGAAGTTGTCGTAGGCCTGCCGGATGACACCGAGGAACGCGAACAGCGTGAGCGGCGAGCACATCACGACCCGCTGCCCCATCGCGTCGTCGATCAGCCCCGGATCACCTTCGTGGATGAAGCCGGTGAGCTGTTCGTTGGGCAGGAACAGGAGCACGTAGTCGACCGACGACCGCGCCGATTCGCGGGCGTAGTCGCGCTTGGCGAGCTCTTTCACCCGCGCCCGGACGTCGCGCAGGAACGCGGCCCGGTGTGCCTGGCGTTCGGCGTCGGTCTTGGCATCGAGGTAGCGGAGGTACCCCGCCATCGGGAACTTGACGTCCATGTAGAGCTCGTGCCCCTTGGGCAACGGGAACGTGAAGTCGGGCCGGCCCGTCGCACCGTCGAGTTGGGTCTGTTTCACGTAGTTGACGTTCTCGACGAACCCGGCGAGACGCAGGACGTCTTCGGCCATCCGTTCGCCCCACTGGCCGCGCGCCGTGGGGCTCGCCATGGCTTCGCGCAGCGCCTGCGCGGATTCGGACAGCGTCTGGGTGATCTCGGCGTGGCTCCGCAGCGACTGGTCGACCTGACCGAACTTCTGGGCGCTCGTGGTGGCGAGCTGCGTCACCATCGTGCCCAGCTTCTGGAGTTCGACACGCATCTCGGCCTGGACCTGATCGAGGCGGCTGTCGATCACGTCTTTCTTGGCCGTCAACTCGGCCGACGTGGACTCGCGCGCCTGCTGGGCGGCCGCGCCCAGGTGCTCACGCTGGAGCACGGCGGCCTGGTTGAGCGCGGCGTGGACGGCGGCGTCACGGTCGGCCGCGGTCTGGAGCCGCATCTCGGCCAGTGCGGCCGTGATCGCCTCGTGCACGACCTGGTCGACCGGCACGACCGGCACGGCCGGCTCGGACCCGTCGGCCGTCTCGTCGGCAGGGGGCATCGACGTGTCGTAACGCCGCCGAGTGATCTCGACCGCGGCGAGCGCGGTGGCGACCCCGACCACCACCACGAGCACGACGACCAACAAGATGTCCATGCGCCCCATGATGCCCGCAGGGTGTCACATGGTTCGCGGACCCGCGCTGACCAGGGGTGACGCACCGCCGGACGCTCGGACCGTGCAGTCCGGGGACGGTCGGGCACACGGGCGGTCGAACCCGGGGACGGTCAGACCCAGGGACGGTCGGCCGGGGCGAAACGATCGCGCTGCCACCACCGACCGCTGAAACGCCACGTGACCGAACGCTCGCCCACGCCGTGCTCGACCGCGACCGGTTTCGGCCAGAGCGCCTCGACCACGGCGGCGATCGCGGCGGCTTCCGCGTCGGTCGGTGCCGGTGAGATCTCGGTGCTGCCCACGCCGCCGACGCTAGTGCACCCCGCTCGCTGCGGCGCGACCGGCGGACCTCTGCTTACATCGGGCGCGTGGACCTGTTCGACACCGACTCCATCCTCGACACCGACCCGCCCGGCATGCCGATCCTCCACGACCGCGAGTACCGCGTGCGCGCCTACCGCAAGGCCGACGACCGCATCGTGATCCGGGGCGCGGTCCGCGACCAGAAGCCACCCGGTCTGTACCTGGCGGACGATCCCGAGCCGCTGACGATCCATCACATGCAGGTCGACATCGAGATCACCTTCCCAGCGCTCGAGATCGTCGACGCCGGTGTGCTGTTCGAGACCCACCCGATGCCCGGCTGCCCGACGATCACCGATCACTACCGAGAGTTGATCGGTCTGTCGATCGCCCGCGGGTTCACCCACAAGGTGCGGGAACTCTTCGGGGGCCCGCGCGGGTGTACCCACACCACGGCGCTGCTGCAGGCGATGGCGCCCGTGGCGGTGCAGTGCTTCTGGTCGATGCGAGCTGCGGCGGCACGCGAGCAGGGCATCAAGGGCGGCGTGTCGCCGCGCGGCGACGACGACAGCTGGCGCGGCAACATCGGCACGTGCCACATGTGGGCCGAGGGCGGTGACCACGTGGCCGATCTCGAGGCCGGCAGGGACCTGGGTGTGCCGGTGTTTCTCGAGCGCCGGCTCGCGACGTTGGGCGTCGACCCCGAGACCTGGACCCGCTGACCGTCACGACCGCTGACCGTCACGACCGCTGACCGTCACGACCGCTGACCGTCACGACCGGTGTCAGACACCGATCGTTCCGGCTACTTCCGCACCGCTCGGGTCTGGGCGATCATGTCGTGGAACGTGCGGTTCTCGCCGTCCCAGAGCGGCCAGAGGTACCCGAGGTAGCACGGCAGGGCGCTGAGATAGCGAGCGAAGAACCGTCCGACCGACTTGCCCATCGAGATGTTCGCGCCGGTCCGGGCGTCGATGATCCGGTAGCCGGTGGCGCTCATGCCGAGGCTCGAGCCGACCCGGCTGACCCGCCGGCAGTAGAAGATTAGGTAGGCGATCATGCCGACCAGGTAGAGCAGCACGGCGAGACCGATCGTGCCTCCGGTCGGTTCCTCGTAGAACCCGGCGCCGTCGATGCCGTCCTCTCGGAAGTTGATCTCCGACGGGCCGGCGAACAGCACGATCATGCCGGGCACCACGAACGGGATCGCGACCATTCCGTCGAGGATGGTCGCGCCCACACGGCGCCACCATCCGGCGAAGTCGGCGGACCGCTGGGACGGTGTGTCGTACGCGGGCGGCCCGACGTTGCCGGGCGGCGGCGGCGGGCCACCACCCGGGGGCCCGGGAGGAGGTGGCGGCGGCGGCGGCGGGGGCGGCGGCGGGTTGCCTGACGGTGGAGGCGGCGGG
>CAXBAZ010000403.1:0-4443 GCA_963973395.1 uncultured Acidimicrobiaceae bacterium | reverse complement strand
GACCGAGAACGACACCTTCCTGAACGCACTGAGAGAGGTCGTGGCATGAGCCGCACAGCACAGCGACACCGTTCCACCAAGGAGACGGAGATCGAGATCACGATCGATCTCGACGGCACCGGTCGGACGGACGTGTCGACCGGCATCCCCTTCTACGATCACATGCTCGACCAACTCGGCCGCCACGGGGGTTTCGACCTGACCGTGCGCGCCGACGGCGACCTGCACATCGACACCCACCACACGGTGGAGGACGTCGCGATCGCGCTCGGTGAGGCGTTCCGTGAGGCGCTCGGCGACAAGGCCGGCATCCGGCGGTTCGCCAGCGGGCGCTACCCGCTCGACGAGGCACTCGTCGACATCGCGCTCGATCTCTCCGGACGTGCCCACGTCGAGTGGATCGTGCCGATGCCCGAGGTGCTGCCCCTCGGCAACCCGCCGTTCGATCCACAGCTCGCCGAACACGCCGTGTCGTCGTTCGCGAGCGCGGCGGCGATGACGTTGCACGTCGAGCTGGTGCGCGGTCGGAACGTCCACCACATCGTCGAGGCCACGTTCAAGGGGCTGGCGCGGTCGCTGCGCGACGCGGTTCGCGTCGAGGGCGCCGGCGGGGTCCCGTCGACGAAGGGTGTCCTGTGACGCGTGGCGCTGGTGCGTGTCGTGGTTGAACGCCCACTCGTGGCCGTGCTCGACTACGGCATCGGCAACCTGCACTCGGCCCGCAAGGCGCTCGAGAAGATGGGTGCCGACGCGCGCCTCACGGTCGACGCCGGGCTCGTCGCCGACGCCGACGGGGTCGTCCTGCCGGGCGTCGGAGCGTTCGGTGCGTGCATGCGCACGTTGCGCTCCGTCGGCCTCGAACAGCCGGCGCTCGACGCGGTGGCTTCGGGGCGTCCGTTCCTCGGGATCTGTGTCGGCATGCAGATGCTCTTCGACCGCAGCGAGGAAGACGATGCAGCACGTGGACTCGGCGTGATCCCGGGCACGGTGCGGTGGATCCCGCCCGGCGTCAAGATCCCGCAGATGCAGTGGAACCGGCTCCGATTGCGTCGCGCCGACGACCCGATGCTCGCCGGGCTGGGCGACGACCCGTGGGTCTACTTCGTGCACTCGCTGCACGGGGTCCCCGACGATCCCGACGTGGTCGCGGCAACGTGCGAGTACGGCGTGCCGCTGAACGCTGCGTTCCGGCTCGGCAACGTCTTCGCGACGCAGTTCCATCCGGAGAAGTCGGGTCCGACCGGGCTCCGGCTGCTCGCCAATTTCGTCGGGGTCTGCACCACGTCACGGGCGGAGCCATCGTCGTGACCACGATCTGCGACCTGTACCCGGCGATCGACCTGCGCGACGGCCGTGTGGTGCGTCTGCGTCAGGGCGACTACGACGCGGAGACGGTCTACGGCGACGACCCGGTCGCGGTGGCGACGGCGTTCGCCGACGCCGGAGCCCCGTGGGTGCACGTCGTCGATCTCGACGCCGCCCGGTCCGGCGACCCGGTCAATCGCCCCGTCGTCGAACGCATCGCAGCGGCGCTGCACGGCCGGGCGCGGCTGCAGAACGGCGGTGGTGTCCGTTCGGTCGACGACGCCCGGCACCTCGCCGAAATCGGCGTCGACCGGGTCGTGATGGGTTCGGCCGCCGTCCGGCGCCCCGACCTCGTCGTCGACGTGAGCGACGTGGTCGCCGTGGCCGTGGGCCTCGACCACCGGACGGGGGAGCTCGCCACCGACGGTTGGACCGAAGGGAGTGGCGTGCAGCTCGCGGACGCACTCGGCCGGTTCCCGACCGCGTCCGCGTTCGTCATCACCGACATCGGTCGCGACGGCATGTTGAGCGGCCCCGACATCGTCGGCCTGAAGGCGGCGGTGGCGGCCACGGCCACGCCGGTGATCGCCAGCGGAGGGGTCTCGTCGCTCGACGACGTGGTCGCGTTGGCGGCGATCCCCGGCCTGGGCGGCATCATCACGGGCAAGGCCGTCTACGAAGGACGTTTCACGGTGGCCGAGGCCGTTCGAGCACTGGAGGTGCACTGATGCAGGTCGCCCGTGTGATCCCCTGCCTCGACGTGACGGGCGGCCGGGTCGTCAAGGGCACCAACTTCGTCGACCTCCGTGACGCCGGTGACCCGGTCGAGCTCGCGGCCCGCTACGACGCCGAGGGCGCCGACGAGCTGGTGTTCCTCGACATCACCGCGTCGTCCGACGACCGCGAGACCACCGTCGACATGGTGTACCGGGTCGCCGAGCAGGTGTACATCCCGTTCACGGTGGGCGGTGGCATCCGCACGCTCGAAGATGCACGCCGCATGCTGCGCGCCGGGGCCGACAAGGTCAGCGTCAACACCTCGGCCGTGCAGCGTCCCGAGTTGATCGCCGAGATCGCGGCCGAATTCGGCTCGCAGTGCGTCGTGTGCGCGATCGACGCCAAGCGTCGCAGCGGCGTCGTCGAGGACGGGTTCGAGGTCTACCTGCACGGCGGCCGCACCGCGACCGGGATCGACGCCGAGGCATGGGCGGCGCGAGCCGTCGAGCTCGGTGCCGGCGAGATCCTGCTCACCTCGATGGATCGTGACGGCACCCGGCAGGGGTTCGACACGGTGCTGACACGCGCGATCGTCGAGGCGGTGTCGGTCCCCGTCATCGCGAGCGGTGGCGTGGGGACGCTCGATCATCTCGTCGCCGGTGTCCTCGAGGGCGGCGCCGACGCGGTGCTGGCGGCGTCGATCCTCCACTTCCGGGAGCACACCGTCGCCGAGGCGAAGCAGGTCATGGCAGCCGCCGGAGTGATCGTGCGCCCGCCGACCGTCGGTGAGTAGGTTCTCGGCATGGGTGATGCGTTGATCTCAAGTAGGTGCGCCCCTCGACCGAATGATTGTCTGACATGAAGAACGCGCTCGAAGTGCTCAGCATGCTGCGTCCGCTCGTCCTCACCGTGTCCGGGTTCGGTCAGGTCAGGGAGGCGGCCGGCGGGTTCGGTGGCTTCTTCGGTCACGACACCGCCTCGTTCGTCGGCCGCAGCGTCTTCGAGTTCGTCCCGCCCGAGACGCACGACGAGCTCGCCACGTACTTCATCGAGAGCAGCGGCGAGTCGGCGCAGACGGCGTCGCTGCCCGTGCCGTTCCGTGTCGACATCCTGGGCGCCGACGGCCGCCACCATCCGGTCGACGTCGTCGCATCGGGGGTGCCGACCGACGAGGGTGCCTGGGACTGGGTCGTCGTGCTGATGCCGCTCGCGCTGCAGACGGCCCACACCCGTTCGCTCGACGCGGAGATGGCGGGCGAACCCCGAGCACGCATCAAACAGCTGCTCGCCGACGAGGTGACGGTCGACAACGAGCACTACACGACGCGTGCCTTTTTCGTCGATCTGGCGGACGCGACGAGCGTCGGTGTCACCGCGGCGCGACGCGACGACCTGCCGATGGCCGAACTCATCCGGGCCTGCCACATGGAGGAGGACTGGGCGCCGTGGGGCGAACTCGCCGGCGGCGACACCGACCCGCTCGTGGGCGACCGGCTGCCGACGCGGATCGCCGTGGCGATGGCTCGATACGGCTGGCGCCGAGCGTCGGTCACGGCCGTGCGATCGAACGGCGAGCTCTTGGCGGCGTTCGTGGTGATGGGCCGCGTGCCGGCCGACTACCCCGTCGGTGTCGTGATGGCCAACGTGGCGGCGCTCCTGCGCCGACTCGCCGACGCGACCGAGCTGATCATGACGCGCTGGAGCGAGCGTGACCGTCTGACGATCGCCGCCACCCGTGACTCGCTCACCGGGCTCTCGAACCGCGCCGGATTGTTCGCCGCCATCGAGGACCGCGCCGATCCGGACATCTGCCTCTTGTACATCGACGTCGACGAGTTCAAGTCCGTGAACGATCGGTACGGACACCGCATCGGCGATCTCGTGCTCGCCGAGATCAGCCGACGACTCGAACGTTCATGTCGTCCCGACTCGATCGTCGCGCGGTTCGGAGGCGACGAGTTCGTGGTGGTGCTGTCCGATGTCGATCCCGCCGAGGCCTCCGTCATCGGCGAACGGCTGATGGCCGCCGTCGCAGCCCCACTCGAGATCCCCGGCGGGCCCGAACAGGTCACGATCAGCGTCGGGATGGCACCGTCGATCGGTGGGCCACACGACGAACAGACGTCCATCGATCTGATCGATGTCGCCGACGGTGCGATGTTGCATGCCAAGCGCGAAGGTCGCGCCCGATTGGTGGCCGACTCCCTCACGTCGTAGCGTCGCGGCCATGGCCATTCCCGACGACAAGATGGAATACCGACGGCTCGGCAACACCGGCATGAAGGTGAGCGTGCTCGGCTTCGGCAGCTGGGTGACGTTCGACAACCAGCTCGACAACGACCTGGCGCTCGAATGTATGCAGGCCGCCCACGACGCCGGCTGCAACTTCTTCGACAATGCCGAGGCGTACGCCGGCGGGCG
>CAXBAZ010000402.1:0-4473 GCA_963973395.1 uncultured Acidimicrobiaceae bacterium | reverse complement strand
GTCAACCCGGACGGCGCCGAGTTGGCGCTGGGCGAGGTGCCGTTCGTCGTCCGTTCCACCGTCCGTGCGTGGCCACGCGGCGATCAGCAGGACGGACTGGTCGTCGGTGACGTCGACCTCGACGGCCGCAGCCTCCAGATGCGTGTCCCCGATCCGAACGGCACGTGGAAAGCCTCGGGTGCCGACCCCCGCCTGCTCGTGCCGCGCGAGCCGGACGAGATCGGTGGCACGTACTACCGGCTCTTCCGCGAGGGCCGGATCGAGAACTACGACGGGGTCAACGTGCCGATCGCGGCGCCGATCGCCGGGGTCGACTCCAACCGCAACTTCCCGTTCGACTGGGAGCGGTTCCCGGGCAAGGCCCCGACCGGCGCCGGCGACTACCCCACCAGCGAGTCGGAGGTCCGCGCCGTCGTGCAGGGCGTGGTCGACCGGCCGAACATCACCGCCTACTTCGCGTACCACACGTTCTCGGGTGTCCATCTGCGGCCGTACGGCAACAAGTCGCAGGATGCCCTCCCCACGATCGACAAGTGGATCTACGAGGATCTGGGAGAGCGGTACACCGAGATCACCCGGTACCCGGCGATCTCGATCCTCGAGGACTTCCGCTACGACCCGAAGGCGGTGATCGGCGGGAGCGGGAGCGATTGGGCCTATGACCACGTCGGCGTGATCGCCTGGACGACCGAGTTCTGGAACGCGATGCGAGCAGCGGGTCTCGACGATCCGCACCCGATCGAGTGGTTCCGGGCGCACCCGATCGACGACGAGCTCGAGCTGCTCGTCTGGACCGACGAGCACGTGCACGACGGGTTCGTCGACTGGTACGAGTACGACCACCCCCAACTCGGCAAGGTCGAGCTCGGGGGCTGGAACAGCGCCGCCGTGTTCCGCAACCCACCGCCCCATCTCCTCGAAGCCGAGGTGCGCCCACACACCGAGCTGGCGGTCTTCCAAGCGCTCATCGCACCGGAGTTGCACCACCGCGACACGCTCGTCGACCGGGTCGGCGACGGCACCTGGCGGATCCGTGTCGTGGTGGAGAACGCCGGATACCTGCCGACGAATGTCACGCAGCAGGCGGTCGACCGGCGCGTCGTGCTCCCGCTGCGGGCCGAGATCGAGCTCCCGGCCGGGGCCGAGCTGGTCACCGGCACCGAGCGGATCGACCTCGGTCAGCTCGCCGGACGTGTGCTCAAGAGGAGCGGGATCGGCATGTTCGCGGGCGGATCGGACGACACCGGCGATCGGTGCGTGGCCGAGTGGGTCGTGTCGGGCGAGCCCGGCACCGAGTGTGTGGTCACGGTTCGCCACGACCGAGCGGGTGTGGTTCGTACCACGATCACCCTGGACGACGACACCTGACGCCGGTCAGATCTCGACGTCGAACCGCACCCGGTGGTATCCCTGGGCGCCGTCGGGCGCCACGGACTTGGGTTCTTCGGGTTGCGGAACGCCCTCGCCGTCGTACGCCCGAGCCCTGACCTGGTGCTCACCGGACGAGACGTCGCTCCACCGGTAGCGCCAGTGACGCCAGGTGTCGTCGCTGGGCACGCCGGCGAGCTCGCACTCGCGCCACTCGCCGTCGTCGATCGACACCTCGACCCGTGAGATGCCGCGGTGCACGGCCCAAGCGAGGCCGGCGATGTCGATCACCCGGTCTCCGTTCGGGCTGTAGCTGCGGCCCGAGCCCGGCCGGTCGATCCGGGCCATGGTCTTGACCGGCCCTTCCTTCGACCAACCGCGGGGCACCCAGTAGCCGTCGAAGTCCTCCCAGCGGGTGAGTTCGATCTCGGTGACCCACTTGGTCGCCGAGACGTAGCCGTACAGTCCGGGCACGACGAGACGGACCGGGTAGCCGTGTTCGGCCGGGAGCGGTTCGCCGTTCATCGCGATCGCCAGCATCGCGTCGCGGCCGTCCATGATCGCCGAAGTCGGCGATCCGCACGTCCAACCGTCGATGGATCGGCTGACGACCTGGGTGGCACCCGGCTGCACGCCCGCCTCGTCGAGCACATCCTGCATCCGCACCCCCTGGAAGCGAGCGTTGCCGACGAGGCCCCCGCCGACCTCGTTCGACACGCACGCCAGGGTGATGAACCGCTCGATCTGATCACGCTCCAGGAGATCGGCGAACGTCAGCTCCATCTCGTTGTCGACCATGCCGTGGATCCGCAGGCGCCAGCTGTCCTTGGGCACCTGCGGAACGACGAGGGCCGTGTCGATGCGGTAGAAGTCGTCGTTCGGCACGACCCACGACTCGACACCGTCGAGGCCGAAGTCGCGGGCGGCGGTCGAGGCCCCGGCACCGTCGTCGACGGGCACCGGGGCGGCCGTGTCGTCGGGCGCGGGCAGCTGCAACGCCGCCCGTTCGTCACCGACCTCGAACCGTCCGCGCAGCACACGACCGAGTCCACCGGCCATCACAGCCAGCAACCCGACGGTCGAGGCACCCTGGATGAAGCTGCGCCGGGGCACCGTTCGATGATCCGGGTCGGACCCGTCGGCGGCGTCGTCGACCGACTCGTGCCCGAGATCGCGCGGCGCCAACCACCACACGACCGCGATCGAGGCGACCGTGCCGACGATCGGCGGCATCATCCTGCCGAGGTCGGGCGCCGGACGCATCAGCACGGCGAACACGCCGATCAGTCCGACGACTGCGGTGACCGCGTACGCCGCCGACCGGCTGCCCTTGACGGCGAGGTTGCCGACGATCGAGCCGATGACCCCTAGCGACAGCAGCGTGCCGATGATGAGCACCGCCTTGTCGGCCGTGCCGAACCAGTCGATCGCCCAGTCCTTGACGGCCGGCGGCACGACGTCGATGACCTCCTGCCCGACGGGAACGACGGGCGACACCGATCCACGAACCAACCCGACGACCAACTCCGCAGCGGCGAGACCCGCGAACGTCGAGAGGAGCCCGATCGCGATGCCGTGCCAGCGTGAGCCGTACAATCTGTGGTTCATGACGTCCAGTGTGCCCACCGGCAATGACGAACTCGTCGCGAACCTGCTCCGGGAACTCGGAGTTTCGAAGGACTTTCGTATCTCGGAACGGTTCGTTTCCGAAGTCGTCGGCCTGATCGCCGACGAGCCCGACGTGCTCGACCTCAAGATCGCCAGTGCCGCGGTCACCGAGATGCGTGACGCATTCGCGATGTTCGCGCCGTACCACGGCGTGCCCAAGGTGTCGATCTTCGGCTCGGCCCGCACCAAGCCGGACGATCCGCTCTACGACCAGACCGTCAAGGTCGCCCGCCGGCTCGCCGAGGCCGGCTGGATGGTGGTCACCGGGGCCGGGCCCGGGATCATGGAGGCCGGGATGCACGGCGCCGGCGTCGCCCAGAGCATCGGCGTCTCGATCCGGCTGCCCTTCGAGGCGGGAGCGAACTCGATCATCGCCGACGACGACAAGCACGTGGCGATGAAGTACTTCTTCACCCGCAAGTTGATGCTGGTCAAGGAGAGCGCCGCGTTCGTGTGCCTCCCCGGCGGGTTCGGCACGTTGGACGAGACGTTCGAGCTGCTCACCCTGACGCAGACCGGCAAGGGCATCCCGGTCCCGATCGTGTTCCTCGACACACCGGGCGACCCGTTCTGGGAGCACGTGCACGAACTGATCACCGGGCAGCTCGTTCCGCGCGGTCTGGTCTCGGCGTCGGACACGGCGCTGTACCGCGTCACCGACTCGTGCGACGATGCCGTCGACGAGATCACGAGCTTCTACTCCAACTACCACTCGATCCGGAACATCGGCAGCGATCTGATCATCCGCCTGCGGCGGGCACCCGACGACGCCGAGCTGACCGCCCTCAATCGCGATTTCGCACACCTCGTTGAATCGGGGAAGATCCGACGCACCGAGCCCTACGGCGTCGAGAAGCGCCAGGACGACCACCTCGACCTCGAGCGGATCGTCCTGACGTTCGACCAGCGTGGTTTCGCCGAGCTCCGCGGGCTGATCGACGCGCTCAACCGCCTGGGCTGACCTCGTCGAGCGACTCCAGCACGCGCACCGCCTTCTCGACCGAGCGCCGGGCCTTGGCGAGTTCCCTGTCGCTCGTCGGACGACTCGTGGCCCCGTCGGCGACCGCCTCGCGCAGCCGGTCGAACGCGAGCTCGTCGAGATCGTCGAGAATGCCGCGCAAGCGATCGGCGAGCGTCGTGTAGTCGCTCATCGGAGTGCGTCGGCGACGACGTCGATCGGGTGCCGCACGGTGACGCCTCGGTCGGCGAGCGCCGCCTGCAGGTGCATGCTGCAGCCCGGGTTGGCGCTGACCACGACGGTCGCACCGCTCCGATCGAGCGCCCGGTCGATCGCCTCCAGCTTGCGATCGCGGATCTGCGCTGCGAGTTCGGGTTGCAGCGCCGAGTACGCCCCGCCGGCGCCGCAGCACAGTCCGTCGTCATCGATCTCGACGACCGTGCCCACCCGTTCGATCACGGTCCGTACCGGCAGGGGCG
>CAXBAZ010000401.1:0-4473 GCA_963973395.1 uncultured Acidimicrobiaceae bacterium | reverse complement strand
GGTGTTGCCTGCACGCGCACGGTGACGGTCGTGTTCGAGCCTGTCGCGCCGTCGCAGTCGGCGCGGGCGGTCGACGAGGCGTCGGTCGCGTTGGAGTCGGCCGAGGCGTCCAAGTCCAAGCGCGGGTTCCGCGTGCGCGCCGGCGAGCGACGTGCCCGCGATGAGGTCGAGCGGCGCGAGCACGAGCTCGTCGCCGGGCACGGTGAGCTGGCGTACTGCGGCCTCGTCACCGTGTCGGCGGCGTCGATCGAGGAACTCGAGGACGCAGGCGCTGACTTCGAGCAGAGCGCCGCGCATGCCGGGCTGCAACTTCGCCCGCTCGAGAGCCGCCATGCGGCCGGGTGGGTGTCGTCGCTGCCGCTCGGGCGAACCGTCGCCACACGGAGACACCGGTGACAGCGTTGCTGCGTCGGTCTCCGGGGCTGGTGCTGCCACGGCACCGCGGCACGACCGCGAACCTGTCGTCGTTGTACCCATGGCACACCGGCCCGGGCCCAAGCAGTCGCGGCCCGTACCTGGGGGTCAATGTCACCGGCGGTGGCACCGGATGGTTCTATGATCCCTTCGAGCTGTACGGCGGCGCGCTCACGGACTCGAACGTCCTGATCGCCGGTCGGCCGGGAAAGGGCAAGTCGAGCGCGGTCAAGACGTTCCTGTACCGCGAGGTCGGTGTGTACGGGCAGCGACGCTTCATCGCCGTCAACGACCCGAAAGGGGAGTACCTCGCGCTCGGTGAGCGCCTCGGGATGCCGGTGATCAAGCTCCATCCCGGCGGCACCCAGCGGCTCAACCCGCTCGACCCAGCACCCGGTGACCGTGACGACGGCGGCCTGCTCGGCAGGCAACGCCTCGTGATCGGGATGCTGTCGGTGGTGCTCGAACGCAGGCTGGAGCCGGCCGAGGAGTCGATCGTCAGCCAGGCCATTTCCCACCTCGCCGCCCGTGGTCGGCGCTTCGACCTGGCCGACCTCGCCCGCGTCGTCGCCGACCCGCCGGCCGAGCTGCTCGGCATGAGCGAGTTCAACACGATCTCCGAACTCGAGGTACGCGCCGCGGCAGGGCCCGTCCGCTTCGCGCTCGGCAAGCTCCTCGACCGCACGCTGCGCGGGATGTTCGACGGGCCGACCAACGTGTCGGTCGACTGGGATCAGGGCGCCGGAGTGGTGATCGATCTCTCGGCCGTGTTCGGCGACCGCGACGCACTACCGCTCGTGATGATGGCAGCGACGTCGTGGCTCCAATCCGCCATGACTGCACTCGCTCCAGGACGGCGAGGCCTGCAAGTCGACGACGAGGTCTGGGCGCTCCTCGCCAACGAGTGGACCGTCCGCCACCTCCAAGCGCGCCTCAAGCTGTGCCGTCACTGGGGCATCTGCAACATCCTCGTCTGCCACCGACTCTCGGACCTGCGCGCCCAAGCCGCCGACGGCTCCGCTGCGCAGAAGCTCGCCGCCGGCCTGCTCGGCGACACCGGAACCCGGATCTTCTTCCAGCAGGCACCGGACCAGGTCGCCGACGCGACGGAACTGCTCGGGCTCACCGAACAGGAGGCGCGCCACCTGCCGAGGCTCGTCCGTGGGCGTGCACTGTGGCGTGTTGGAGAGCATGCGGCCATCGTCCACCATGTCCTGTCGTCCGCCGAGGACTTCTGCGACACCGATTCGAACATGGTGGCGTAGATCCGTGGGTGTCTTCAGGCGATACGACCGCGACGATGTGCTTGAGCGCACGGACCTCGGGGGACTGCTCGACGAGCTATGTGGCCCGGCTCGAGGACAGGGCCGCGGCGCGCGCTGGCACTGCCCGGTACCCGACCACGTCGACGCCAACCCGTCCGTCACCGTCACGGTCGGACGCCGGGGGACCGAGAGATGGAAGTGCTGGTCGATGGGGCACGGTGGAACAGCGGTTGATGCCCTATGCGTCGCCAGGGGGATCGACGTCAAGGAGGCGATCGAGGAACTCGGCCGACGCGCCGGAGCCATCGAGACCGATCGGCCACATCGACCGCGACGTCCAACCCGTCGCCAGCACGAGACGCCGCAACCCCTTGCACCCGCAGCAGTCGAATACGTCCTGGCAGCCGAACGGCTGTTGTGGGAGCCCGCAGGCAGGCGCGTGCGCGAATACCTCGTCGACGAACGCGGCCTCGACCCCGACGTCCTTCGGGCCAACCGAGTCGGCGCCGACCCCGGACTACGGACGCTCCGACGCGCCAACGGGCTCCCCAAGGCAGGCCCCGGTGCCGTCTTCCCCGTCATCGACGCCGACGGTGCCATCACCTACCTCCAGACCCGCTGCCTGATCCCGGGCCGCAACCGCCCCAAGTACGGCAACCCGACGAGCGAACTCGGCACCAACCCCAAGCACGGATGGACCCGACCGGCCGTCGGCGGGGGAGAGGCACACGAGTCGCCCGGACCGGTCGTCGTCTGCGAGGGCTTTCCCGACGCCTACGTCGCGAACGCCGCCGGCTACGAAGCCGTCGCGCTGCTCGGCACCGCGAATGCCACCCCTGCGGTCATGGCCAAGCTCGCACAACGGATCGGGAAGCGACCCGCGATCCTCGCCCTCGACGGCGACGACGCGGGCCGGGCTGCGGTACAACAGCTCTGGACCGGGCTGCGCCGATGCGGCATCATGGTGGTGGAGCTCCCCCTCCCGTCCGGAACCGACCTCAACAGTTGGGTGCGTGCTGCCCATCAGGTTCCGGACCTCGGCCCGCCGCGGCCCGTCCCATCACCCGGACCCGCCATCGCGCCCGCGCCGGCGATCCCGACCCCATGAGGGAGGAATCATGATCGCGTACACTGGCTATTGGCTCACCTACGTCAACGCTGCGAGCGAGGACGGTCCGACGCAGCTCACCATGATCCCGGCTGGATGCACCGAGCGGGAGCGGCTGGTCCGAGACGCTCGATCCGTGTTGGCGACCGCTGACGCCTACCACGCGCTGCACCCTGACGAGCGGGTCGTGTTCTTCGGTGAGATCACCCGCTGGCTCGTCAAGGAGAAGCAGTCGACGTGGGGCGAACTCCACGTCGACTTCGAGGCCGCCTTGGCGCACCTCGACGAACACGTCCTGAACCTCGTGTTGGACACCGACCTCATGACCGCCACGATCATCGCCACGCCGGCGGACAACGTCCTGATCGCCGTTCCAGGCGGCGCCACCTCGGTCGCCATCGATACGGCCCGTATCAAGCACATGATCCTCGAGGTCGTCGATGCCGAGCTCGCTGTCCGCTGGAACGCACCGCAGGGGAGTCGGGCTGGCCTGCTCAATCCACACTTCTGGGGTGCAACGTGACTGCACTTGGGCGTCGGCGCCACGTCGCAAGGCCTGTTGTGTCACGCGAGTCCGAGTTCGCGGGCATTGGAGGGCGTGAAGCTACGCCGCCACCCTCCACTCTCGGAACTGGGCAAGAGCCCGTCGTGCGCGCAAGAGCCGTTGCCGTTCCGCTCCGGTCAACTTGCCGGTCGGACCCTCCTCTGCTGCGACCGCTCGTACCAACTCCCAGTCGGAGGTAGCGAGATGGCCGGTGCGCACGGCACGGCTCAGGTCGTCGAGCGTGATTCGGGCGATCGCCGTCTGATCGAGGTCGAGCGGGTCGGCGGTGAACTCGAGGTCGGCGGTCGGGACCACGCCGGCAGCACGGTTCTCGAACTGTCGGTCGAATCGCCGCCGGGTGCGCGAGAGCACTCGGCCGAGGACGTGGCTTGGTCGGCCCGTGAACTTCGCTTCGGCAACCGTGATGTGGGCCACGGTGAGATAGTCGTCGATTGTCGGCTCCCAGCGAAGCTTCGGATACCGGCGCAGGACGAGTTTGCTCAGGATCGGCACGAGCGCGCCAAGGGTGATGGTCGCGGCTTCCTGGTCTCCCGCTTGGACTCGTCGGATGAGTTCCAACAGTGTCGCATCGTCGCCGTGGCGAACTCGATGGACGGCATCGATCACCTCGTGGTTGTGTCGGGCGGACTGATCGAGCTGGTTGAGCAGCCGGTTGGTCAACGGGGTCGAGATGTGCGGACCGGGATTGGGGACGTAGCGGTGTGTCATCCCACCACGGTCCGAAAGTCACCACCCCGACTACCACCCCGATGACCACCCCGTCCGAGGCCTGAGCAGGAGTTTCTCGATGAATCACCACCCCGACTCGCGCTTGACGCCTCCTGAGGCCGCACTGCTGATCGGCACAACGTTCGCTATGTCGTCGGGGCTGATCGTGTGGCTCGGAGCCGCGCTGTCTGCCACCTTGGCCGGCAATCGGTTGACCGGCGGGCTGTCGGACGGGGTGCGTGCGGCGTTCCGTCTGCCGGAGCACTGGCGCGATCCCCGGTCCGCGTGGCCCACGGCGGCCGACCGTGCGGTCCTACCGGGGCCTGCGCTCTACTGGTTCTGCACCATCGTCGTGCTGGTCGGGGCGCTGCTCGGAGTGTGGGCGACTGCTTGGGTGTGGCGGGTGACTCGGG
>CAXBAZ010000400.1:0-4479 GCA_963973395.1 uncultured Acidimicrobiaceae bacterium | reverse complement strand
CCGTCCGGGCAGACGGTGCTGACCCGCTACCCCGACGTCTTCGCGATGCTGCGCAGCAACGAGGTCAGCCGCGACATCGAGGCGAACGCGATCGTCGATCCGAACGACGAAGCCGCGGTCCGCCGGAGCAACCGACGGCGGGGCGGCGCCAAGTCGATCCTCAATCTCGATCCACCCGACCACACCCGGCTGCGCCGACTGGTCTCCAAGGCGTTCACGCCACGTCAGATCGAACTGCTCCGGCCCGGCATCGAGCAGATGGTCGACGTCGCGCTCGACGCCGCCGCCGAACGCGGGAGCATCGAACTGATCGACGACCTCGCGTTCCCGGTGCCGTTCCAGGTCATCTCCGAGTTGCTCGACATGCCGACCGAACGCGCCGAGGAGCTGCGCGACTGGAGTCAGGCGCTCACGGCCGGCCTCGAGCCGGCGGCCACGATCGCCGATCTCGACGCCGCCGAGCGGGCGGTGCTCGAGCTGGTTCCGTACCTGATCGAGGTGATCGAGGCACGGCGATCCGCCCCGGGCGACGATCTGCTCTCGGCGCTGCTCGCCGTCGAGGATGCCGGCGACACGCTGAGTCCGGCCGAACTGATCTCGTTCGTGGTGCTGCTGTACGTGGCGGGGCACGAGACGACGGTCAACCTGATCGGCAACGGAACACTGGCGTTGCTCCGCCATCCCGACCAACTCGACCGGTGGCGCCGCGACCGGTCGCTCGACGCCACGGCCGTCGACGAGCTCCTCCGGTTCGACGGCCCGGTGCAGCACACCGTGCGCGTCGCGATGCAGCCCATGTCGTTCGACGATGCGACCGGTGGCACGGTCGTGGTCGAACCCGGTCACACGATCCTCACCGTGCTCGGCGCAGCGAACCGCGACCCGGCGATGTTCGACGACCCGCACACGCTGCGTCTCGACCGCCCGAACGCCGGGCGCCACATGGCGTTCGCGGCCGGCATCCACTACTGCCTCGGCGCGTCGTTGGCGAAGCTGGAAGCGACCGTGGCGATCACACGTCTGATCCGCCGCTTCGACCGGATCGAGCTCGCCGACGAACCGCACTGGCGCGATCGCATCACGATCCGAGGCGTCGACCGGATGCCGCTCGTCGTCGGCGGCGACGTCACCCGTCCAGGATGAGCGTCTCGAGCCTCTCCCCGTCGGACGTATAGACCAGGACGGTCGTCGTCTCGCCGGCGAGGACATCGACGACGATCGCGTGCGCCGCAGGTTGGTCGCAGCCGTTCCGGGACGGCGACGGGTGCAGCGAGATCGGCACCGGACCGGGCTCGATCTCGAGTTCGACCCGCACGGGTCCGGCGAGGACGTCGGCGGCCACACCGGCCGCCGCGGTCCGCTGGCTCCGGCAGTCCGCCGATCCGTCGCCGACGAAGAACTCGTCGCCGCCCACCGATGCGATCAGTTCGTCGTCGAACACGGAGAGATTCGGAGCGGCCAGCACCACGAGCCCGAGCCCGGGACCGGGCGCCCGCGGGCCCCGATCCGACCCGCTCTCGTAGATGGCCGACGTCGTCGCACCCGTCGCATCCGTCGCATCGTCGGCGTTGGTGAACACGGTCGTCACGTGCTCGTCGTCGGCAGCGCCGGGCAGGACAGCACGCTCCTCGCCGTCGGGACCGGCTCCGACGCTCACGATCACCACGCGATGGCCCGTCGGCGCCGCGAACGAACCCGAGACCTCACGGAAACCGACGTTCTCGACGAGCTGCACGGGACCGTGGGTGAACGTACGACGGGCCCACACGTCGACCGCTGCGGGCGCCTCACCGGCGAAGAGGTTGACGATCCGGTGGACCCCTGTGAACGAGGACGGGTCGGGTGGCGGCAACTCGATCGGGATCGAGGCCTCGTCCACGGACGTGGGCGGCTCGGGGCCGGCACCGCCCGCATCGGCCACCTGCTCGCGGGCGACATCGAGCACGGGCAGCGGCGCACCGTCGCCGTCCGCGCCGCTGCACCCGGCCAGCACCAACGCTACGGCTGCTGCAACAACTGTACGAGGGAGCTGGTGTCCCACCGGCTTCCTCCCCGCTCGACGAGGTGCTGGTAGAACTGGTCGACCAGGGCGGTCACGGGCAGTCGCGCCCCGATCCGGTTGGCCTCGGCGAGACAGATCGCGAGGTCCTTGCGCATCCACTCCACGGCGAAGCCGTGCTCGAACTCACCGGCGGCCATCGTCTCGGCCCGGTTGTCCATCTGCCAACTCGCCGCCGCGCCCTTGCCGATGGTCGCCACGACCTCGGACACGTCGAGACCCGCCTTCTGCGCGAACGCCACGGCCTCGGCCAGGCCCTGCACCATTCCGGCGATGCAGATCTGGTTCACCATCTTGGTCGTCTGCCCGGCGCCGGCATCGCCCAACCGACGGCACTCACGGGCGTAGGCCATGATGACCTCTCGAGCGGCTCCGAACACCTCGGGCACGTCGGCGCCGCACATGACGGTGAGCTGACCGTTCTCGGCGCCGGCCTGCCCACCGCTGATCGGTGCGTCGACGAAACCGAGTCCCCGGTCGGCACACGCCGCGGCGAGCTCGCGGGCGATGTCGGCCGACGCAGTGGTGTGGTCGACGAGTACCGCGCCCTGCTCCATGGCCGGCACCGCTCCCGCCGACCCGAGCGCGACCGAACGGACGTCGTCGTCGTTGCCGACGCACATCATCACGAACTCGGCACCCTCGACCGCCTCGGCCGGCGTCGGTGACGCCTGGTTGCCGTACTCGCCGACCCACGCCAGTGACTTGGCGGGTGTGCGGTTGTAGACGGTGACGTCGTGACCGGCCCGTGCGAGGTGTCCGGCCATCGGCCCACCCATCACGCCCAACCCGAGGAATGCGACTCGTGCCATGCGCCGAGTCTCGCAGGTCACCACCCGGCCGGAGAACCGACCGGCCGAGAGCGAGCCGCGCGCGTGCCGGCGAGGTCGCCGGCCGCTTCGGGCCTACTTCTTGACCTTGTCGGCCTTGTCCGCCTTCTCGGGCTTCTCTGGCTTCAGCACGCCCTTCGCCAGGGCCTCGTCGAGGTACTCCTCGGCGGCCTCGGACGACACCTTCAGTGCCGGCGAGATCTCGGAGATCAGGTTGACGCGGGCCCGCTCGTACATCGTGCGTTCGGCGGCCGACAGGGAGGCGTCGCGGTTGCGGGCTGCCAGGTTCCGGACGACCTCGGCGACCTGGTACACGTCGCCGCTCTTCAGCTTCTCCTGGTGGTTCTTGAAGCGGCGGCTCCAGTTGGACGGCACGCGCGGGTCGGGCTTGGCGAGCACGGCCACGAGATCTTCGAGTTCGTCGGCGCTGACCGGCGGGCGGACCCCGACCTCTTCGGCCTTGTCGACGGGAACCTTCAACACCATCTCGCTGATGACGGTCTCGAGAATCAGGTACTCCTGCTTCTCGCCGAAGGCCTCCATCTTCTTGGTCCCCTTGACGACGCAAGCGCCATGTTGGGGATAGATGACGGTCTCGCCCTTCTTGAAGTTCACGCAGTACCTTTCGCGTCCGGTCGTTCCCGGCTCGACCGGGGAACAGAGTTGTCCCAGGCTACAGCGCCCCCGACAGGATTCGAACCTGCGCACTTCGGATTAGAAGGCCGACGCTCTGTCCAGCTGAGCTACGGGGGCACTGCGCAATGTATCGACCGCGATCGGTGCACTGCACGTCGTCGTGCGTCGTGGCTCCGGTCGGCGACCCCGACGATCAGAAGACGGTGTCGAGCGCCGCAGCCGGTCGGCCCTCGGGCCCGCCGCCACGCCCAGGTGTACCGCCGACGATCGTCGTACCGGTGATCGTGCGCGACCAGCCGCCGACGTCCCACCAACCGATCGAGTCGCCACCGACGGCCGGCGCACCGGTCGCGGCCACGCCACCGTCCTGCTGCAGCCCGTCGGCGCCCTCGCCGCCCGACCGTCCGGCGCCGTCGGCACCCCGACCGCCCGTGACGCCACCGGACCCTGACCGCCTCGGATCACCGAGTCGGACACCTCGATGACGCCCGAGTCGGAGGTCACCAATCCGACCGATCGGCCACCGGCGCCGCCGCCCCCGTTGCCGCCCTGGCCGCCGGCGCCACCGCCGCCACCGCCGCCACCGCCGCCCGAACTGTCGACGAAGGTCGAGACGCCCTCGGCGCCGTCCCCGCCACCGCCACCCCGACCGCCCGGTGCACCGAGGCCACCGGCACCGCCGGATCCGGCCGCACCGCCTTCGATGGTGGACGAACGGATCACGACGTCGTCGGTGTCGACCAACCACATGCCGGCCGAGAGGTGGCCACCGGCTCCACCGCGCCCGGGCTCGCCCCCGAGCCCGCCGCCTCCGCCGCCTGCCCCTGCTCCAAATAGAGAGCTACCACCAGCACCCCCAGCACCAGCAACGTCTGATCCATTATCACCTCCGCCACCTCCTGATGCTCCACCTGCTCCACCATATTCTGCATTAGCACCTGCTACTCCAACGGT
>CAXBAZ010000399.1:0-4493 GCA_963973395.1 uncultured Acidimicrobiaceae bacterium | reverse complement strand
GCGATGTGGTCGGCGACCACCGCCGCGTTGTTGAAGAAGCAGTAGCCGCCGTACGCGCTGCGAGCGGCGTGGTGCCCCGGCGGTCGGCACAGCCCGTACGCCACGGGGTCGCCACCCATCACGTGGGCGGCCGCGGTCAGGGCGACGTCCACCGACGATCGGGCGGCGGCGTAGGTGCCGTGGGTCACCGGCGTCGTCGTCTCGAAGCACCACCATCCGAGCCGCATGCCGATCGAGGTCGGCTCGGTGGCCGGTTCCATGCCGGCACGGATCGCCGGCAGGGCGAACATGTCGGGCACCACGTCGTGGGTGTTCGGGTGGACCTGCTGATACTCCTCCCAGGCGGTTTCGAGGAACGCGACGAGACCGGGGTCGTGCACGGCCTCGATCGGCGCCGTACCCCACTCGTCGGGGGCGACGAACTCGAACACCTCGTCGGCGGCCAGCGCGGCCCGGATGTTCTCGACCCGCCCCGGATGCTCGAACGGTTCCTGCATCCGACCGCACTCGATCTCCTGTTCCGGATGGTGCAGGCGATGTCGCAACGTGTACACGACCTTCACCGGCACATCATCCCATCAGGGGACTTGCCAAACCGGAACGAATTGTTACAGAATGATGACAGCGGTCCTGCTCTGAGGAGGCTTCACATGACGAACAACGGCGAATCTCGCCCCACCTACACCGGCCACGACGTCGTCGACGAGCACGGCGCGGGCATC
The DNA here is from genome assembly GCA_963973395.1 of uncultured Acidimicrobiaceae bacterium. Classification (GTDB taxonomy): domain Bacteria; phylum Actinomycetota; class Acidimicrobiia; order Acidimicrobiales; family Ilumatobacteraceae; genus Ilumatobacter. Next base: position 3,771 of record CAXBAZ010000399.1, on the reverse strand, counting down.
GGTCGCGTGATCGACGTGATCTACACCGATCCCACCACCTCCGACGACGGGTCGATGGTGCCGAACTGGCTGGTCGTCGATCCGGGTCCGCTCCGCGCCGCCCACTACGTGCCGATCAGCGGCTCGTACGTCACCGACTCGGGCCAGGTCGTCGTGCCGTGGGACAAGCGCTGGGTCAAGTCGGCGCCCAAGGCCAACGGCGACCACCTGCTCAGCGACCACCAGGTCGCCGAGCTCGAACAGCACTACGCCAGCGCCTGACCAACCGCTACCGATCGTTCACGAGTCCCCGCCCACCGGCGGGGACTCATCGCGTCTCCCGTCGGATCGGGCATCGGATCGGGCGTCGGAGCGACGCACGACGAGCAGGATGCCGCTCGCCACGACCAACGCCAGGAAGCCCGCCGCGATCCAGCGCGCCGGCGTCCCGTCGTCGACGTCGTCACCCGGATCCGGATCGGGGGTGGACGACTCGGACACCGACGGGGTCGGAACTGCACTCGTCCTGACTGCGCTCGTCCCGACTGCGGCCGTCTCGACAGCGCTCGTCTCGACAGCGCTCGTCTCGACTGCGGACACGGCCGGCGGCGATGCGAGCGCGTGTCCGCTCCGCTCGAAGAGGGGTGGTGGCACCTGTGCCGGGACACCACGCGTCGTCCGTCGTTCGGACGGGATCAGCATGCCGTGCTGCCATCCCAGCGAGTCGATCGGCACGACGTCGGACGACGTGGTGGCTCGTCCGTCGACGCCGAGCCGGACCACCCGGACACCGAACCGGGACGCCTCGCCGGGGTCGTCGAGCCAATCGTCGACGGTGAGATCCCATCCCTCCGGGTCCGGTGACATCGACATCAGGTTGTCGCCGTGGATCGACCGGGTGAAGCCATCGCCGAGCTCCCACGTCACGTCGAACGCTTCGTCGCCGTTCCTGACCTGCGGAGGCCGGTCGTGCTGGAATTCGAACGCCGCTCCGTCCGGCCCCGGGATGCCGACCGGAAACTCGACCGGTGTCACCTTCCCGTCACCCACACCGGTCGCGCCGACGTAGGCCGACCACACGATCAGCACATCTCCGCCGTCGGGTCGAAGGCACACGAGCGTCTCGGAAGTCTCGATCGCCTCCGGCGACTCGACGGGATACACCGCGACCTGGCTCCATCCGTCGTACCGCCAGATCGCGAGTTCGAACGATCGGAGCAGGCTGTTGCCGTCTCCCGGTCCACCACGCAGCTGGACGAAGTGCTCCCCGCCCGGGCATGGCGCAAGACCGTGGGTTTCGCCGCGACCGGGCAGATAGCGGACCGCACGGCCCTCGGCGTCGACCAGCTTGGCGGCGTGGCCGCCTGCATCGGCGCTCACGACCGCGACGGGCTCGCCGTCGGGAAACAGCTCGGGTGGTCCGAAGAGTCGATCGAGCAGCGTCGGGTCGAGGGTGTGGCCGGCGCAGCCGGACGACACGTCGAACCGACCGTTCGATGCCCGCCAACCGAGCAGCAGGATCGACGCCTCGAGTTCGGTCGGCGGTCCGCACGACGTGTCGCCCGCTTCGGCCTGGACCTCGATCACGTCGGGCGTGGTGCCCACCCAGCGCTCGTCGACCTCGAACGCCCAGACTCGCTCCACCGATCCACGGGTTCGCCGGAGACGATCGCCAGCGCCCGATCGACCAGATTGCGGGTCGTGGTCAGCCCGCAGCTGCACGCGGCCACCGGCGACGTCCAGCTCGAACCCCCGAACACGCCGAGCAGCACGGATACGGTCAGGAGGCGCGCGACACGAGCCGGACGGTGCGTCATGCGAGTTCGACGTCGGCCGGGGGTCATCGGTTCCCGGCCGCCCGCGTCAGCCGGCGTCGAGGAGCTCGAGGTCTTCGGCGAGGTACTGCTCGCGGCACCTCGCCCGCTGGAGTTTGCCCGAACTCGTCTTCGGCAACGTGCCCGGTCGGACCAGCATGACGTCGCGCGGCGGCAGGCCGCAGACCTCGAGCGTCCGATGGTGGATCCGGTCACGCACGGCGTCGAGGTCGTCGGCGCGGACCTCGGCGACGACGACGACCGACTCCTTGCCCTTGTACCCCTCCATGCCGAACGCGATCACGTTGCCGGCACGAACACCGTCGAGACCACCGACGGCCCGTTCGATGTCCTCCGGGAACACATTGCGACCGCCGACGATGATCACGTCCTTGATCCGCCCGCACAGGATCAGCTGACCGTCGAGCAGATACGCGAGGTCGCCCGTGCACAGCCAGTCGTCGTGGAACAGCGCCTGGGTCGCGGCCTCGCGCTTGTAGTAGCCCGGGGTCACCGACGTGCCGCGCAGCAGCAGTTCGCCGACGTGCCGTTCGGGCAGTTCCTCGCGCGAATCGGGGTCGGCGATCTTCATCTCCATGCCGGGCACCGCGGTGCCGAGCATCGGCAGTCGCCGGGCCCGGACGGCGAGGTCGTCGAGGTCGTCGATCTCGACCGGCTTGGCCACGCGTGTCCGTTCGAGGACCTCCCGATCGACCGTGTCACAACGCAGCCCGGCGCCTCGTCTCGGGAACGACGCGCCGATCGCCGTCTCGGCCATCCCGAAGGCCGGGAACACGCTGCCCGCACTGAAACCGAACGGTTCGGCAGCGGCGACGAACGCGTCGACCGCCTTCGGGTCGACCGGTTCGGCGCCGCTCAGCGCCAGCGTCAACGTCGACAGGTCGAGCCCTTCGGCGCGCTTGAGCGCCCGTGTGGCGAGCACCCAGGAGAAGTTGGGACCGGCGGTCGCGGTACCGCCGTGGTCGGAGATCCACTGCATCCAGTTCCCGGGCTTCGCCATGAAGTCCTGCGGCGCCGCCTGGACGAGGTCGACACCCTTCGTCATCGGCAGTGCCAGGAACCCGACCAGCCCCATGTCGTGGTACAGCGGGAGCCAGGAGACCATCGTCTCACCCACGTCGAGCTCGGCCGCTTCGCAGCACGCGTCGATGTTCGCCGAGAGCACACGGTCGGGGATCATCACCCCCTTCGGTTCGCTGGTCGAACCACTGGTGTACTGGAGAATCACGAGCCGCTCGGGGTCGTCGTCGGGACGCTCCCACCGATCCGCCGACGGTACGTTCGACGCGCCGGGGAGGACAGAACCCATCGGTTCGATCGGTGGGTCGCCGGCCGCGGCCTCGTAGAACGCGGCCAGCTGATCGTCGATCAGCACGAGCTTGGCGTCGCCGTGCCGGATGCGCGCCCTGGTCGAGTCGACGAACTCGTCGAGCGAGCCCATCCGCATGGGCAGCGGCAGCACCATCGACGCGACGCCGGCGAGCCAGCAGCCGCGCACGATCGTCATCAACTGTCGACTGGTGGGGCCGAGGACGGCGACGTGATCGCCGGGGAGCAGGCCCTTGGCCTGCAGCGCCGCGGCGACCGAGAGCGCCTCGTCGTGGATCTGGTGCCACGTCACGTGGACGGGACCGTCGGGTGCGACGGAGTGGCCCACGAAGCGGACACCGGTACCGAGGTCGGCAGCATGCTCGAGACGTTCGATCGTCGACATCGACGGGGCGGTCGAACTCATGCGTCGAACGCTAGTGGTCCGGCGTCGCTCCGTTCGCAACCGTCGAGGTCGCACCCGACACAGCGCGACCGTCGGTTCGGAGCCCACGATCGCTCGCGCGGATGTTCCGGCGACCGCGCCTGGGTTGGCCGCCGGCGCGGCCGGCTGACAAGGTCGCAGGATGAGCGAGGCGACGACGACCGTGCGGGCGACGATCGTGCAGACGCCGGAACCGGGCCGGTT
>CAXBAZ010000398.1:0-4529 GCA_963973395.1 uncultured Acidimicrobiaceae bacterium | reverse complement strand
CGTCGGCAACACCGGCAACAGCGGGACACCTCACCTCCACTTCGAGGTGCACCCCCAGGGCGGTGCTGCGGTCAACCCGTACCCGATGGTGAAGGCGATCGACGCCTGCGCCAGGGTGAAGTCGCTCCCCCAGCCGTGATCCCCGGCGGTCGTCGCCTACCCTCGCTCGGGTGATCGTCGACCTGCAAGTCAGCCCGGCCGTCCTCGACTGGTCGCAGATCCGGGACATCGCACTCGCCGCCGAGTCAGCCGGGTTCGGGGCGTTCCACGCGTTCGACCATCTGGCCGGTCTGCCGCTCGGCGGCGCCTCGATGATCGAGTGCTTCTCGCTGCTGGGCGCGCTCGCCGTCGCCACCGAGCGGATCGAGCTCGGCACGATGGTCGCTAACGTGTGGAACCGACAGGTGGGCACCCTCGTCAGTGCGGCCGCCTCGGTCGTCGCATTGTCCGGTCGACAGTTCCACCTCGGCATCGGTGCCGGCGCCTCGCCCACGAGCAGCTGGGCCGACGAGCAGCGCGCCGCCGGGGCCTACGTCGAGCCGAGCGTCGCCGCCCGCCACGAGCGGGTGCGGCAGGTGCTCGATCTCGCGGCGGAGACGTGGCGCCCGGACCGCGACGGGCAGCTGTCGACGTTCCCGCTCCCCTCCCCTGCCCCGTCGATCATCATCGGTGTGAACAGCACCCCGCTGGCGCAGCTGGCCGGTGAACGGGCCGACGGCATCAACCTGCAGTGGAACCGGCCCCGCCGCGACGACTTCCTGGCCGCCGCCGACCGGGCCGCCGGCGACCGCCCGTTCGTGCGCACCGCGTACCACGTCTACGACCGCGCCCTGCTCGACCCCGACCACCCCACCCGGCGCGAAATGACCGAGCGCCGCATCGACCGCCTCGTGCTCGCCGAGTTCGCAGGACCCCCTGATCTGCCGAGCGCCAGCGACACCTGAGTGAGGGTTCACGTCGGAGGACCGACGGGACCGATCTCAACAGAATGGAGAATCGCGTCCTGAAGGTTCGAGCAAACCGCGCGGTCGATTGGCAGGAGAGTTCGTGTGGTTGGACCGAGGCTTGCGCCCTCAGAAGGGCTCCTCGTCGCCATAGACAGGGTCTGGCGTCTTCTTCGGGGTCACCGCATAGACCGTCTCAGAGAAGTGGTCGTAGGCGTAACGAGAGGTCTTCACAAATCGCGGGCCAAGACCGACATCGCTACCCGTCACGCCATCAAAGACGGCCATTCGCTGGCTTGGGGGCAGAGCAACGAACGCTGCCCATTCATCGGCTAGTCGGCCAAATCGTGCAGTAGACATCTGCCCGAGCAGCAATCCGTCGTCGGCAATGCGCAGTACGACGCGAGTGACCCTTTGCGTCGACCCCTCGTCGGCGGGAGTCTCAAGGATCTCCTCTACGCCCGCCCGCTCCAGTAGGTCCTCCCATGAGATGCCTTGTTCGACAGCGCCTCGGAGATCGCTGACGTTGAGGCTGCTGACGATGTCTATGAGCAATCGAAATTGGATCGTAGACCGGGCGACGTCGCGCGCAGTCGTGTCACCCATCGACGAAAGGATCGCCACCTTCAGATCCTCAAGCTGCTCCGACAATGTGTCGACTCGGTGCGTGCGCTGATTCGATTGCCGAGATTCCGTGAGTAGCCGTTGAAAAAGTGAGGCCCATTGCCGCTTGAGTGTCGTTTCAATGTCTTCGATGCGGGAGAACGGGAAAATTGCGTTGTTAACAACTCGCGCTTCCAGAAAATCCAAAAACGTGAAAATATACCGAGCAAACTCAGGCTGCGAGATTGAAGCGAAGTCAATCTCGTCTGCGAACGACTTTTCTCGATTCGCCACGTAGGTCGCGTGATCGTGAAGCACCCGTTCCTCCACAAACGCGAAAACGGGCAACCCGTCTTGCACGGCCTTAAGTAGCTCGATTTGCGTAATGGACACGCGGGACGCGTCCTCAGCACTAATCGTCCCGCCAGCTTCGAACGCCGCAAGCAGGCCGTCGTCAATTTGCGCAAGGGCGGAAGGATTGGCGACGCTACCAAATCGCGACCCGACGATCAGCACCATCGCGTCACACGAGGCCAGTTCCTTCAGGCAGCTCGCCTGCGCATTGTCACGTGGGTCATACAGAATATCGGCGTACTCGCTGAGGACTGGCTCGTACGACAATGCGAGAATCGCCGACCTCAACTGCCCGCGGGCGTGACCGAGATCGTACGCCGTCGAAGAAACGAAGACTCGTGGCGCCGCCATGCTGGGCCACGCTAGCCCTTGTAGCACGGTGCGTGCCATGTAACACAGCACCTGCTAACTCCGCGCTCCGAGTCCGACACTCCCCTCTGAGCCGCTGAGCCCGAAGGGCGACAGCGAAACTACAGACTTGACATTCCAGGCGGCAAGATGCAAACTTGCGGCTATGTCACCTGACTATCGCTCCGACAAGATGGGTTCGATCGAGGGGCTCAGCAACGCCCGTGGTCGATGGTTCGACTGGCTGTCTGAGCTGGAGGATGAGGAGGCGGCGTTCTTGATGCGCCTGCCGAACATCACGGTGTTCACGAACCTCGACCAGACACGCGCCGACAAGGACGAAGACGCGAAGCCGGTCGACGTGAAGGAACGATCCGAGCTAATCGGCTTCTGGATCATGTGGCACCTAGCTGGGGGTTTCAAACGTCTGGAGCAGTGGGGCTGGCACCGGTCCACGATTCACCGCAAGATTCGCCGGTTCCGCGACGCCTACGGCGGCATCCATCCAGACGAGTACGAGTTCAACTGGATCGACCTCGACTTGGACAAGACATGGTCGGACTCAGCCGAGGTCTACTGGCACGTTCACGGCGACGACGAAGACGACTGGATCGAAGCCCGATCGCGAGACCCCCGATGAGCACGAACGAACAGACCGTACGGTCGCAGAGATGCGCTTTGCCGCTCGTGGAACTGGCATCTGGCGTGGACTCGCTGTACGTGTCGGGTCGGTGCGACCTCGCCACCGACCTGCTGGCCGACCTCGAACTCTCCAAGCTCGAAGCACTCGAACACGGCGGTTCGATCCCGTACGCGTTCGGCGGCTACGACTGGCAACTCAAGGCCTCGGCACTCCACCGCTACCGCTACCGGCTCGATCACCCACTCGTCACGCTCGGGCTCACGCCCAGCGACAAGCTGCCAGCGTTGTTCGCACAGTTCCGCTCCGAGGGCATCCACTCACTCGGAGCCGACGGCGTCGTGCATTGGCTCCGCACCGCGCTCGGCAACGCCGACCTGTCCCCCACGTTGCAGGTCAGCCGCATCGACCTCCACGCCGACTGGCAGAACTGGACCCTGACCGGCGACCACCGCCACCGATTCGTGTGCCGCTCCCGCGATCTCACCACCTACGAAGACGACTTCGAGCTGACCGGGTTCTCGTTCGGAAACCGCAAGACCAAGACCCTGACCGCACGGATCTACGACAAGACCCGAGAGATCGACGGCAACGGCCACGACTGGTGGCACGCCATCTGGGGCGACGACTACATCGACGGCCTACCTGTCCTGCGCACCGAGTTCGAGTTCGCCCGCGCCGCACTCAACGACATGGACCTCAGCGACCCGACCGAAACGATCGCGAACGTCGACCGACTGTGGGCATACGCCACACAGCAATGGCTGACCTACCGCAAAGCCTCACGACACAGCTGCGCCCACCGCTGGCCGATCGCACCCGAATGGGAACAGATCCAGAACGCGACACTCGCCGGCGACGCCATCCCAATGGACCGCATCACCGCAGGACGCCGCACCGGCGAACTCCGCCGCCTCATGCCAGGCCTCAACGGGTACGTCGCCGGGTTCGCCTCCTGGACCGGCCACGACACCATCGGCGACGCCTGCGCCGCACTCCCCGAACACCTCCAGGCCTACGAACGAACGAGCCGCCGCAGCTTCTGCAGCCGAGTGACCGAGAAACGCGACGCACGCCAATGAACGACCAGCCCGACTACGAACGCGCTGCCGATGTGTTGATCCGCATCGCGCTGCGAATCTGCTGTGACCGACCGAACCAACCGAAGGAACCGAACCATGCTGACCGTGGCCTACTGCCGAGTCTCGACCGAGGAACAAGCAACCGACGGCTTCTCGATCGAGGGTCAAGCCGACCGGCTGCGCCAGTACGCCGACCTCCACGAGCTCGGCACTGTGATGCTCATCACCGACCCCGGCCGATCGGGCAAGGACCTGCACCGACCGGGACTGATGCAGCTCCTCGAGATGGTCAATGACGGCCACGTCTCCAACGTGCTGGTATGGCGACTCGACCGGCTGTCACGCAACCTCGGCGACCTCGTCGGGCTCGCTGACCGCTTCGGTCAAGCCGACGTGTCACTCCACAGCTTCACCGAGAAGCTCGACCTGTCGTCAGCGACCGGGCGGATGTTCTACAACATCTTGGGATCGTTCGCTCAGTTCTACCGCGAGCAACTCTCCGAGAACGTCCGACTCGGCATGCACCAAGCCGCCCGCCAAGGCAGATGGACGAACCAC
>CAXBAZ010000397.1:0-4544 GCA_963973395.1 uncultured Acidimicrobiaceae bacterium | reverse complement strand
GGCCGGGCAACGCCGGCGACGCTCCCGGCCAGACCGACAACACCCCCGGCCAATCCGACGCCGACCCACCCGGGCAGTCCGGCACCACCCCCGGCCAGTCCGGCACCACACCCGGCCAATCCGGCACCACCCCCGGCAAGTCCGACGCCGACCCACCCGGACAGTCCGGCGACACACCCGGCCAATCCGGCACCACACCCGGCCAATCCGGCAGCACACCCGGGCAGTCCGGCGACACACCCGGCCAGACCGGCAATACGCCGGGAGACACCGACGCCACACCCCCCGGGCAGTCCGGCGATGCGCCGGGACGAACCGACACCGACGACACGCCCTGAGTCCACGGGCGAGGCTCGGTTCGTTGCCCCCACCCGTGAGTGCCGGCCGCTAGCGTCGGCCGGGTGAGCGCACCATCCCACGAGCCGCACGGCGGCCACCGCTCTGTTTCCGGCGGTCTCGCCCGAGCTGCCGTGTTCGGGGTGAGCGACGGACTCGTGTCGAACGTGTCGCTGATCCTCGGGTTCGCCGGATCTGGCATCGACAACACGGTCGTCCGGTTGGCCGGCCTCGCCGGTGCGGTCGCCGGCGGCATCTCGATGGCGGCCGGCGAGTGGGTCTCGATCAGCTCTCAGAACGATCTGATCCAGCGCGAGATCGCGATCGAGCGCCGCGAGCTGGTCCACAACACCCAGCACGAGACCGACGAGCTCGCCGCGATCTACGAGTCGCACGGCATGGGAACCGAGCGAGCCGCGGCCGCCGCCCACGAGGTCATGCAGCAGCCAGACACCGCATTGTTCGTCCACGCCCGCGAGGAACTGGGCGTCGACCCCGACTCGCTCCAGTCGGCCGGCTGGGCCGCGGTGTTGTCCCTCGTCTGCTTCCTGTTCGGCGCCCTGCTGCCCGTGATCCCCTGGTTCGTCGGCGGTGGCGACGTCGCGGCCTGGTCGTCTCTCGGAATCGGCATGGTGACCGCCGCGTTCGTCGGCGGTCTCGTGGCCCGCTTCGCAGAACGATCGGTCGTGATCGGGGCGGCGCGTCAGGTCGGGATCGTCATCGTCGCCTGCGGCATCACCTACCTGATCGGCGAGCTGGTCGGCGTCAACCTCGGCGGCTGAGCTGCTCGCGCGCGGCGCGGACGGCGATCGCAGCGTGCTGCCAGTCGCCTCCCCATGCGGTGAGATGGCCCATCTTGCGACCCGGCCGGGCGACCCGCTTGCCGTAGAGGTGCAAGGCGATGCGACCGGACTGCAGGCCCTGGTCCCAGGCGGGCTCGCCCCCATCCCACACGTCGCCGAGCAGGTTCGCCATCGCGGCGCCCGCCTGCGTCATCGACGTGTCGCCGAGCGGGAGGCCGCACACCGCACGGATCTGCTGTTCGAATTGTGACGTCTGGGACACGTCGAGCGTCCAGTGCCCGCTGTTGTGCGGCCGGGGTGCCAACTCGTTGATCACGAGCCGACCACCGACCACGAAGAACTCGACCGCCAGCACGCCCACGTAGTCGAGCGCATCGGCGATCGTGAGCGCCAGCCCGACGGCGCGATCGGCGAGCGACGTCGAGATCGACGCCGGTACCACGGTGAGGTCGAGCACGCCGTCGACATGGGTGTTCTCGGTGACGGCGTACGACGCGAACGCACCGTTGGCCGATCGGGCGACGATGACGCTGACCTCGGTGTCGAGTTCGAGCGCCTCCTCCAACACACAGGGCACCGAGCCGAGCAGTCGCCACGCCGCCCGCATCTGGGACACGTCGTCGACCCGACGCTGACCCTTGCCGTCGTACCCGAGGCGAGCGCTCTTCAAGATGGCGGGGAACGTGACGTCGGGTTCGTCGTCCTCGCGCTCGATCACGGCGTAGTCACCGACGGGCAGCCCGGCATCGACCAGGAACGCCTTCTCGGCGATCCGGTCCTGCGCCGTCGCCACCGCGTGGGGTGACGGGGCGACGACGGTCCGGCGATGCAGTTCGGCGAGCGCCGATGCCGGCGGGTTCTCGAACTCGGTGGTGACCACGCTGCACTCGTCGCCGAGGCGCCCGAGCGCCTCGAAGTCGTCGTACTCGGCGACCAGGTGCTCGTCGGCGACGCTGCCCGCCGGGGCATGCGGATCGGGTTCGAGCACCATCGTCCGGTATCCCATCGTGCGGGCCGCGATCAGCGCGTAGCGGCCGAGTTGGCCGCCTCCGAGCATCCCGATCGTCGCCGGCGGGAGGATCGGCGGTCGCTCGCTCATTCCGGAGGCAGCACGGAGGCGGCCGCCTGGTCGCGCCGGGACGCGCGGTAGGACGCGAGCGCGTCGCGCAGTGCGGGATCGTCGGCCGCCAGCATCGCCACGGCGAAGAGCGCCGCGTTCACGGCTCCGGCCTCGCCGATCGCGAACGTCGCGGTCGGCACCCCGGCCGGCATCTGGACGATCGACAGCAGCGAGTCGTGCCCTGCGAGATGACGCGACGCCACCGGTACCCCGAGCACCGGGACGAGCGTCTTGGCGGCGAGCATGCCGGGCAGGTGGGCGGCGCCGCCCGCTCCGGCGATCACCGCTCGCAGCCCGCGACCGGCTGCCGCCTCGGCGTACGCGAACATCTCGTCGGGCATCCGATGGGCGGACACCACACGTGCCTCGTGGGCGATGGCGAACTCGGCGAGGACGTCGACGGCCTTCGACATCGTCGGCCAGTCGCTCGCCGAGCCCATCACGACGCCGACGACCGGTGGCCCGGAGCTCACAGCCCCACCGAACGCTGGCGCTCGGGAGCAACCTTGACGATCACCCGCTCACTCGTGATCGGGTTGTCGTAGGCCTTGCCGAAGTAGCGCTGCGAGAGCGCGTCGATGTGGGAGCGCGCTTCGGGACCGGTGATCGTCTCGGCGACCGTTCCCCGCACCTCGGCGTACGAGTACGGATCGTCGGCGCGCCAGATCGTGACGGTCACCCGCGGGTCGCCGGCGAGCGCCCGGAACTTCGCCCGGTGGACCTCGGTGTTGAACACGATGTGCTCGTCGTCGGCATCGATCCACATCACGTGGCTGGCGATGTCGCCGGAGGGAAGCGTCACGCAGACGGTCGCGAAGTTCCTGCCGGTCGACGCCAACTCCCTGATCGCGGGTTCGAGCATGATTCGAGACTACGCCGCGCGTGGTACACCTTCGACATGCAGCAGATCAACGTGCTCGGCAGCGAGCTGATGCCCTGTTCGTACGACCCGATGACGGGCTACTGCCGCACTGGCTGCTGCGAGAACCGGGGCGACGACCCCGGACTCCACGTCGTCTGCTGTCGCGTCACGGATGATTTCCTGCAGTTCTCGAAAGAGGCCGGGAACGACCTGTCGACTCCGATGCCGCAGTACGGCTTCGCGGGGTTGGCCGACGGCGAACAATGGTGCGTGTGCGCGGCCCGCTGGGACGAGGCCCGTCAGGCCGGTCGCGCCTGTCCTGTGGTGCTCGAGAGCACACACGTGTCGGCGCTCGAGTTCGTCGACCTCGCTGACCTCCGGGCCCACGCGGTCACCGCCGACTGATCAGCCGGCTTCGAGCGCCGCGAGCAGTTCGGCGGGCGTGTCCTTGGGTGTGATCGCGGGCCATGCCCGCTCGATCTTGCCGTCGGCGCCGATCAGGAACGCCGAGCGTCGGACCCCCATGTACGTCTTGCCGTAGTTCTTCTTCTCGACCCATACCCCGTACTTCTCGGCGATCGTGTGATCGAGATCGCTCACGAGCGTGAAGCCGAGGTCGTACTTGTCGTCGAACTTCTTCAACTTCGCCGGCTTGTCGGGGGTGATCCCGATGATCACCGTGTCGCCGATCTCGGCGCTGATGTCGCGGAGTCCGCAGGCCTGCGTCGTGCAACCCGGAGTGTCGGCTCGCGGGTAGAAGTACACGAGCACCCGACGACCCTGCAGGGTCGACAGCCGGACCGACTCCTCATTCTGGTCGAGCAGCGTGAACGCGGGCGCTCGCTTGCCGACGGCCGGTGTCGATGTGATCGTCGGTGGTGATGAATCGGCTGACATGCCGACCACGATAGGAGACGGCACCGAGCGTCGCCGAGCCGCCGACGAAGCCTCGGTGGTCAGGCGCCGGTGGTCAGGCGCCGGTGAGTTCGCGCCAGCGGTCGGGGTAGGCCGCAGATGCTTCGGCGGGAGTCATTCGCAGCGTCGACTCGGGCACCAGGTCGGCGATCCGCCGGCCCTCCGCATAGTGATGGTTGACGTTGCCGACGCCTTCGAACAACTGGGGGCGCCGGGCGACCAGTTCGTCGGGTGGCGACTCGTCGAAGAACCCCCAGATCGTGAACGCGATCGTGAGGTCGTGGACGACCGGCGCCCTGGAGAACAGCGACGCCCGTCGGAGTGCGATGCCGAGGCAGCCCCGAACGGCGTCGTCGAGACGCTCGCGACCCTGCAGTCGGACCCGCGGCGCGAGTCGCGCCGCGATCGCCAACGCGTAGCCCTGATCGGGGCCCTGGGCGCCCATGCGACGGCCATCGGGCTGGAGGCCGTCGACGACGCCCGGGCGATCGGGGAACCATGGGGCGGG
>CAXBAZ010000396.1:0-4557 GCA_963973395.1 uncultured Acidimicrobiaceae bacterium | reverse complement strand
AACGACAGCACCGTCGCCGCGATCGCGAGACCGGCCAGCTGGTCGGTGCCCAATTGCCCGACGATCGCCGTGTCGACGAGGATGTAGACGGGTTCGACGGCCAGCGACCCGAGGGCCGGGACGGCCAGTCGGACGATCCGCCGGTCGATCGGGGTGAGGCGAGGCACGGCGAGACACCCTACGCATCCGTACCCCCGGCACGAGGATCGACGACGTGTAGGACGGAAGCCCGACGGGTAGGCGTGGGCATGATCGATTGGATCACCGACCTCATCGACGCGATCGGATATCCGGGGATCGCGGTGCTGATGTTCCTCGAGATCCCGATCCCGGTGATCCAGTCCGAGATCGTGATGACGTTCTCCGGGTTCGCCGCCCGCAACGGCAGGTTGAACATCGTCGGGGTGGCGATCGCCGGGATCGCCGGGAGCCAAGCGGCATCGGTCGCCCTGTACGGGCTCGCCCGTCGACTCGACCAGGAACGGGTCGACGGCTTCCTGGACCGCTACGGCGGATGGCTCGGCTTCACCTGCGACAACCTCGAGAAGGGTGAGGAATTCTTCGACCGCCATGATCGCAAGGCGGTGCTGATCGGACGGTTCGTTCCCGGACTGAGGTCGTTCATCGCGGTCCCTGCCGGTCTGCGCAGGATGTCGTTCTGGAGCTTCTTCGCGATGAACCTGGTCGGGACCGCCTTCTGGGTGTCCGCCCTCACCGCGCTCGGCGCGCTGTTGGGTCAGAACTATGCGGCCGTCGACGAATACAGCTCGTACATCACATACACCTTCCTCGGCGCCTTGGTGCTGTTCGTCGCCTACCGGATCGGCAAGGTCGTCCGCCGCAAGGTCACGGGCGACGAGCCCGCCGAGCGTCCGTCGACCGTCTGAGCGATGGCCCGGTTCAGGCGGGGACGAGACCGATCGCGTCGTATGCCCGCCGCAGGGTGGCCGATGCGACCTCGCGAGCCTTGCCCGACCCGATCTGGAGGAGCCGTGTGAGCTCGGCCCGATCGTCGATCAGCTCGCGATAGCGGGCCTGGATCGGTTCGAGCATCGCGACGACGGCCTCGCCCGCGTCGACCTTGAGGGCGCCGTACTGGGTGTAGCCCTCGGCGGCCGCGTGCGGGGTGGTACCGGTCGCAGCCGCCAGGATGTCGAGCAGGCTGCTGACGCCCGGTTTGGCGGCCACGTCGTAGCGCACCTCGGACTCGGAGTCGGTCACCGCCCGCTTGAACTTCTTCATGATCGCCGAGGGTTCGTCGAGCATCATCACGCAGCCGCTGGCACTGTCGGCGGATTTCGACATCTTCGACGTCGGATCCTGCAGGTCCATCACGCGGGCACCCGCCGCCGGCGTGACGGCGTCGGGAATGACGAACGTGTCACCGAAGCGGTGGTTGAAGCGGATCGCGATGTCGCGGGTGATCTCGACGTGCTGCCGCTGGTCGTCGCCCACCGGGACGTGCTCGGTGTCGTAGAGCACGATGTCGGCGGCCTGGAGCGCCGGATACGTGAACAGTCCCGCCGACACGAACAGGTGTTCACGCCGCGCCGTCTTGTCCTTGAACTGCGTCATCCGGCTCAGCTCGCCGAACGATGCAGTGCACTCCATGACCCAACCGAGCTGTGAATGTTCTGCGACGTGGCTCTGGACGAACACGGTCGCCACGTCGGGATCGAGACCGATCGCGAACAGCATCGCCGCGAGGTCGAGGGTCGTCTCGCCGAGCACCCCGGGTTCCTCGGTGATCGTGAGCGCATGCAGGTCGACGATGCCGTGGAACACGTCGTTCTCGTGCTGGCCGGCCACCCAGTTCCGGAGCGCACCGAGGTAGTTGCCGAGATGGACGGCGCCGGTCGGTTGGATACAGGAGAGCACTCGCGTCACGGCCGAGAGGTTACCGGTGGGAGGGCGACAGGCTCGGAACGGATTCGGAGCCCCCGTCGCACCGTGCGTGGAGCGGTTCGTCGCACCGTTCGTCGCACCGTTCGTCGCCTCACTGGGTGACACCCGGAACGACTTCACCAAACGGGTAGTCGACTGCGCGCATTCCGTGACATTTCCGGGAGAAGACTTTGGAACAGATTTTCCGAGCGGTGTCCCCCGGCGATGTACGGTGCTCCGAGCGGCGCCGAACCGGGCGGTTCATCGGCCCGCCGGCACATCGGGGAGTGCCCCTCCGGGGCGGATGGAGACAGAGGATCATGAAGCGACTGGTAGCGATGGTCGCGGCGGCCGCCGTGACGATGGGGAGCGCCGGGGCGGGTCACGCCCGTCAGGACGTGCCCGAACCACAGGACGTGCTGACACTCGAGGGCTCCGACGACGTGAACGTCGTCACGCCCGACCGGATCAAGGGCGAGACCGAGGGCTACTGGATCGTGACGCTCGACGACGCGCCGCTCGCGACCTACACGGGAGGCGTCGCGGGGCTCGACGCCACGAGTCCCCTCGCGACCGGTGCACCGCAGATCGACGTCGACGCAGCCGACTCGGTCGACTACGTCTCCTACCTCGACGCCAAGCAGGACGAGGCGATCGCCGCGATCAGCGAACGGCTGGGCCGGGAGATCGACGTCAAGTTCCGGTTCACCAACGCCACCAACGGCTTGAGCATCTGGCTGACCCCGCAGGAAGCGAGTCTGGTACTCCGTCTACCTGGCGTCGCCGACATCGAGAAGAACCGGGTGACGCAGCTCACCACCGACCTCGGCCCGGTGTTCATCGGCGCCGGCTCCGTCTGGGACGGGTCGGCCACCGGGGTCGGCACCCAGGGCGAGGGGATCGTGGTCGGCATCATCGACTCGGGCATCAACCCCGACAACCCGTCGTTCGCGGCGACCGGCGACGACGGCTACACGCACGTCAATCCGTTCGGTGAGGGCATCCATCGCGGCGCCTGCGATCCGGGCAACGCCGAGCAGTACCAGCCGGAGTTCACCTGCAACTCGAAGTTGATCGGTGCATTCGACTTCTTCGCCGACGACGATGCCTCGGGCATCAACAGCCTCGACCACGACGGTCACGGCTCGCACACCGCGTCGACGTCGGCCGGCAACGTCGTCTTCGGTGCCGGTCCCGATGGTGAGACGATCTCGGGCGTCGCCCCGCACGCCAACGTGATCAGCTATCGCACCTGTGGCGACGAGTCGCTCGGTGAGGGGTACTGCACGTCGACCGGTGCGGTCGCCGCGGTCGACCAGGCGATCCAGGACGGGGTCCACGTGCTCAACTACTCGATCGGCTCCGAGACACCCTCGGATCCCTGGACGAGCGCCGACGACCTCGCGTTCCTCGCCGCCCGCGCGGCCGGCATCTTCGTGGCGCACTCGGCGGGCAACGAAGGGCCCGGCGTGGGCACGGTCGGCTCGCCTGCCGCGCCCTGGGTCGCCCAGGTCGCCGCGATGACGCACGACCGCCCGTCGCTCAACCAGCTCACCGCGATGGCGGGAGGCAGCAGCGCACCCCCACCCGACCTGTTCGGTCGCTCGGGCACGACCACCGAGTACACCGACGTCGTCGTCTACGCCGGCGACCTGCCGCAGTACCTCCTCGACGCCGGCGCAGTGAACAACGCAGAGTGCGGGACAGGGAACCCCGACGACACGGTGAGTGAGTCGCCGTGGCCGCCCGGAACCTTCGACGGGGAGATCGTCATCTGCGACCGCGGCACGTTCGCCCGGGTCGAGAAGAGCGAGAACGTCGCCTCCGCTGGCGCCGGTGGATTCATCCACGCCGACACAGTCGGCGGCGAGGTCGCCGACTTCCACGTGATCCCCGGCATCCACATCGATGCGGACGAAGGCCAGCTGGTCAAGGACTGGGTCACCGCCTGGGACGAGACCAGCGGCGACCCGCAGCCGACCGCCACGATCACGGCCGCCGTGCCCGACCCCGACGCCATGGCGAGCTTCAGCTCCCGGGGTCCGAATGCCTCGACCGGCGGCGACACGCTGATGCCGACGGTCGGCGCCCCCGGCGTGGCGATCTGGGCCGCCCACGGCAAGTACGGCGAGACCACGTACACGTTCCTGAGCGGTACCTCGATGGCGAGCCCGCACATCGCCGGCGCAGCGGCGCTGATGACGGCGGTGCACCCCGACTGGACGCCGGCCGAGATCCAGTCGGCGCTCGAGACGACCGCGTCGACCACCGATCTCCACAAGGAGGACGGCGTCACTCCGGCCGACGTGTTCGACGTCGGATCGGGACGTGTGCAGGTCGACGTGGCCGTCAACGCCGGGCTCGTGCTCGACGAGGCCCAGGAGGACTACACCGATGCCGACCCCGGTGTCGGTGGCGACCCGACCACGATCAACAACGCCCACCTCGCGAGCGGCGCCTGCCTGCTGCAGTGCTCGTTCACCCGAACGGTCACGAGCACCGCCTCTGGCCCGGTGTCCTGGTCGGTCGCGGCCGACTTCCCCGGCTCCGTCACGGTCACGCCGTCCGCCTTCTCGCTCGAACCGGGCGCACAACAGGAGATCGTGTTCGACGTCGACGTGACCTCGCTGTCGACGGGTTCGTACGCCTTCGGCGAGATCCGGCTGACGCCGG